>SHLU01000177.1 GCA_004282995.1 Sphingomonadaceae bacterium | reverse complement strand
GTGCCGAGCCTGCCGGTCCGAAAAGCGGCGAAGACGACCACGGGTGCAGCGAGCATAAGATAGATTTCGGATCTTTGGACGAAGATCAGGGGCACTGCGACTGCCACTGCCCCAAGCACTTGAACCCAGTGCCTCAGCGTTAGCATTTCAAATTCATGGCGATTGGCAACGGCGGCCCTGATAATGAGAACCATTGACCCAAAGATTGGGATAGGCAGGCAATGAGCGGTCAGCCATTGGGCAAGGGCTGCCATGAATTCAGCTTCATACCAATTTGTAGTGACTGCTGCGGCGAGAAGTCCCGGCCCCAGTGGTACCGCTACGCCGACCAGAGCTGTCTTCCCGAACTCGCCAAGCGTCTCGAAGGTCTTGTTATGGACGGCGTATTTTTCGAGCAAATACGTCACCAAGGCGATTTCGATTGCATTGGCGGTTGCAAGGCCGAACGCCAAGGTCACGGGATCGCCCACTGCCAAATTCGCCGCGAAGCTAGCTAGGTAGCAGAGGCTCAGCGCCGTAATCTGGCAGTCGCGTTTTTGACCAACCAGCAGGCCAATTATAAGAGCGTTTCCAATCGAGAAGGCCGCTATCCGACCGGTATCTAAAGTAAGCCAGATAGTAGAATGAGCGAGAACACCATAGATGACGGCGACAAGCACAAGGATCGGTAGGCTATACGCCCCTGGTCGCCTATGTTCCGATGAGGAGTGCTGATAGTTCTTTCCCATTCTGCTGGGATGGCCGAGTTGTGGTTAATATTCAGTTTCTTTGGGTGTTTTCAGGAGCTCGGTGCAGCTAGTCCCAAAGGCTGCAGAGACAACGCATCCTAGCGTCGACCGTGGCGTGAGAATTCACCGCCAATCTCATCAAGGCCTAGCTGACCTGGAAAAAATCGATACGCCTAGGCTCTTGACTGTTGAGCGGTAGGATTATGCATTCAATGCGTTTCCCACTCTGCCTCAGAATGGCAAGACGTCGGAGAAGCAACGGTCCAAGTTGCCGATCTGCCGACATTCACATCGGCTGATGAATAAAAGGATACGAAATGGATCGTCTGAAGGTGCTTTTGCAGTATGCTCTGCCCAAAAGACACTTGACTGAAATCGCGGGCCGTTTTGCGCGAGCGCATGGAGGCTCGATGACTACGCGCATGATCCGCTGGTTCGTGGGCAGATATGGCGTCGACATGACCGAGGCCGAGAACCCGGAAGTCGCCAGCTACACCAGCTTCAACGAGTTTTTCACCCGTCCGCTAAGGGCCGGCGTGCGGCCGCTAGCCGCCTCTGATTTCATCTGTCCCGTGGACGGCGCCATCAGTCAGTTCGGCGCCATAGACGATCATCACATGCTGCAAGCCAAGGGGCACCGGTTCACCACCACCGACCTGCTTGGCGGCGACCCAGCGCTGGCCGATCAATTCGGCCACGGCAGTTTTGCCAACCTGTACCTCTCGCCAAGGGATTACCACCGCATTCACATGCCGTGCGCGGGCAAGCTAAAGCGCATGATCTATGTGCCGGGCGCGCTTTTCTCGGTAAACCCGATCACCGCGCGCGGAGTGCCGAACCTATTCGCGCGCAACGAACGCGTGGTTTGCATTTTCGAATCTCCAGAACATGGTCTGTTCGCGATGGTGCTAGTCGGCGCCACTATCGTCGGCAGCATGGCGACCGTCTGGCACGGCGTCGTAAATGCAAAGCGCGGCAATCAGGTTTCCGACTGGGTCTATGATGACCAGGAGATAGAGTTGGGCAAGGGGGAAGAAATGGGCCGCTTTCTTCTCGGGTCCACCGTCGTGATGCTGTTCAAGCAGGGGACGATCACGTTCAACAAGGATTGGGCGCCAGAACGGCCGGTTCGCTTAGGCGAGCAAATGGGCGATCGACCGGCTTAGGTAACCCGTTGACCAATGTGTCGGTCCGCTTGCGAGTCTTAGTGATGAGCAGGAACGATGGGTTTTGGCTATCGTTCGGTCAACGCTTAAGGGCCATAATGGGGAGCATCACGGCATAGTGAACCAAGAAATCTTGGTCATTCTGCTGGTCAAACGGCCGGATCGATAAGCAAGCAAATAATTTCCGACAGTTAATTACCAAGGCTTGCATCCGCTTCTGGCACCAATTGCTGGATCACAGCTGCAATGCGATTTTCACATTCCATGCCAATTTAGCACAGGCCGGATTTGGACCTCAGATCGCTCGGACACTCCTGATAGGTTTTCGCAAAGAAATCCTGTGAGGTTCCGACATGTTACCGGCGCTGTTTTTTGCCAGCCTTTCAATGCTGTGCTGGCTGTTATTGCTTTATCCCTATCTTGTTTATCCGCTGGTGCTCGCTCGTTATCCACGGCGCGCAGTCGCGCTACGTCCGGTCAATCTGCAATTTTCTTTCTTGTTCTGCGTTTTCAACGAAGAAGCCTCGATCGCCGGGAAGATTGCCAATCTGCGCGAGTTGAAAGCGCGCACCCCTAACTTGCAAATCCTCGTCTATGACGACGGATCAACCGACGGTACGGCAGAGTTGCTGGAACAGGCGAAGGGCGTCGTCACATTGGTGCGGGGAGAGGGGCGACGTGGGAAAGCTGCGGGTATGCGGCGGCTGGCGAGCCTCGCAATCGGCGAGATACTTGTGTTCACCGATGCCAATGTTCTGTGCCGCCCCGATGTGATCGAGCGGCTTGCCCCCTATTATGGCGATGCAGGGGTCGGCGGCGTCTGCGGTACCCTGCGCTACCATAACGAGGAATGGAGCCCGACTGCCGAGATCGGCGCGCAATACTGGAGCATTGACGAGAGGTTGCGCAGCCTGGAATCGGCGACCGGCAACGTGATGGGAGCCGACGGTTCGATCTTCAGCATCCGGCGCGGGTTGTACCCGACTTTTCCGGATACGGTGCTCGACGATTTCGTGACTTCGATGAGCGTTGTTTTCGCTGGCAAAAGACTAGTCAAAGCGCCCGATGTCATCGCCTATGAGCAAAGCGTGGCGCGAGCTGATGAGGAATTCCGGCGCAAAATCCGGATCGGCACTCGCGCGGCTCACACACACAGATGGATGCGCGAACGGCTGCGCACCATGAGCAGGCTCGACCGGTTCAAGTATGCTTCGCGTAAATTTCTGCGCTGGTTCGGTGGCGGTTTCCTTGTGACGGGCATCGCCAGCGGGCTGGCAGCACTCGCCTTCATTTCCGTGCTGGCGTCGGCGCTCGCAGCATTGGCGGGTGTGCTGGGCCTGGCAATTGTTCTGGTCGCCACGAACGGACCTCTCGCAAAGATCGGCGAGATACTGAGAGCGCTCATCGCCACGCAGATCGGCGTGCTGCGGGGAATGCGCGGGCAGACCGTGGTCACCTGGGCACCGGCTGTGTCACGATGATACGGACGTCGCAGCCCCTTGTCGGAGGCCAGCATGTGCCGCTGAGGATCGCTTACCTCATGCCGCAATATCCGGTGCCGACGCAGACCTTCGCCAGGTCCGATATTGCCGCGCTTTGCGAACTGGGAAACCGGGTCGATGTGTTTACCGTCAAACCAGAGGGATCGGGGAGTAACGAAGAAGTTGAAGTGTTCCGCCCCAGCTGGCGGGGAACACTGCGCTGGCCGTCGGCTTTATGGGCAACCAGGCGCGGCTTGCCGAGACTTGTCGCCCGCATTGCGAAAAATTTTCCGGTCGCTCCGATGACGGCCATGGCGGCCATCATGTGTCTGCCCCGCGCGGCGGAAATCGCTGCGAAGATCGCTGCCGAACGCTACGACGTGGCGCATCTGTTCTGGTCGCGCCATGCCGTCCTCGTTCTGGCCCTTCTGGAGCAGTTCGAAACAAGTATAATTCGCAGCGCCTTCATCGGCGCCTATGACCTCGTCGCCGATGATTTCCTGGTCGAGCTGGCCTTCGAAAATGCGCAGGTCGTATTCTCCCATGCGCACGCAAATCGTGAATTTCTGGAAGCGGGCGGGGATACCGATACCAGATTGGCTATCATCCCGCGTGGGATACCGCTGCTACCGATTGATCCGAGCGCCCGACGCGATCCGGCATTGTGGGTGACTGCTTCGGCATTGGTGCGCGAGAAGAACGTCGAGCGGGTCCTGCGAGCTTTTGCAGCTGCGCGAGCCATGGAACCGGAGTTGAGGCTGGAATTATACGGCGACGGGCCCGACAGGTCGCGGCTGGAGCGGCTTGTCGGCACGCTCGGCTGCGAGGGAGCCGTCAGGTTCGTAGGCCATGTTGATCGTGAGGCGCTGTTCACTGCCATGCAGCGTGCTGACATTTTCCTCCTGCTTTCGACCAAGGCATCCGAGCGCCTGCCAAACGTCATCAAGGAAGCGTTGTGGGCAGGATGCCGCATCATCTGTTCCAGCTCTCCGGGGATCGACGAATTAGTGCCGAGCGAAGACTTCGGCCTCGTCGTGGACCCGCAGGATGAGGCCGCGATCCTAACAGGCATCCAATCGCTAATCCGGCGCGACAAGTCGGTCGACGAGGAACGAGCGCGTAGGGTGCGAGGCTTCGTCGCCGACCAGTTCAGCGCGGCTGTCAGCATGGGCCGATATGTCGATCAATGGCGCGAGATGATCGA
>SHLU01000176.1 GCA_004282995.1 Sphingomonadaceae bacterium | reverse complement strand
GATCAGCCACAATCGATCGCTTTCGGACAGGCGGCAATCATTGGGCACAAATCGCTCGCCAGATTGGGAGAGCGCGGCTTCGACGACAGGATGGCGGCCGGCCTCGATGGCGAGGCCCGGTCCTTCGCTAATTGACGGTCGACACCAGTCGCCCTCGGCAGCGCGCTCGGCCTGTCCGGCAGCAACATCGATTCGGGCGAGGGCATCTGCTGTCCTCGCGATCGCCTCCCGCGCCGCACATACGGACCCGACCAGATTCTCGAAATGGGCATCTTCGACCGCCAGCGCATGCCCGCCCGCTTCGTTGATCCGCGCCGCTTCCTCGTGCAATTGCAGCGAATTGAACCGCACCGCACCGGCCATGGTCTGGCGGTGGGTGAAGCCGCTGTCCGGTGCCATCAGGGCGTCAGCGTGCTTGGCCGGCACTTCGATGAAGTAGCCGAGCACGCCATTGTGCCGGATCTTGAGCCTGTCGATGCCCGTTTCGCCGCGATAGCGGGCCTCCAGGGCGGCAATGGCGCGCCGGGCATTGCCCGATGTCGCCCGCAGTTCATCAAGCCCTGCATCGAAGCCTTCAGCAATATACCCGCCCTGGTCGCGCGAGGTCGGAGGCGCGGGGACAAGCGCGCGGGACAAGTGATCGACCAACGCGCCGTGTCCGCCCAGCGGAGGCAACAAGTCGTCGAGAAGGGCCGGTCGGTCGGATGTCTCGGCCAGTCGATCGCGAATTCGCGATGCCTCGGCCAGTCCATCACGGATTTGGCCGAGATCGCGTGGACTTCCGCGGCCGGCCACAACCCGGCCAAGGGCGCGCGCAAGGTCTGGTACGCCGCGCATTGTTTCGCGCATGTCGGCCCGCAGCAGCGGATCACCGTGAAAGAACTGGACGAGGGCCAGCCGCGCCTCGATTGCATCGCGTTCGGTCAGCGGCGCGGACAGGTCATCGGCCAGTTGCCGCGCTCCAGCACCGCTGACGCAGCGATCTATGGCCGCCACCAGGCTGCCGCTTCTTCCGCCCTGTTGCGATTCGAGAATTTCAAGTGAGGCGCGTGTTGCCGCGTCCATCACCAGCCGCGTGTCGCCCTGCAATGCAACTGGCGGCAGCAGGAAAGGCAGAGTTCCGCGTCCGGCGTGGTCGAGATAGCCGATCAAACCGCCGGCCGCCGCAAGCATTGCCCGCGAAAAATTGCCGAATCCATCGAGCGTCGCGACTTCGTGGATGGCTTTCAGTCGTGCCTCACCCTCGTCGCTGGCAAATTGGTTGCGGGGCCGGGCGGATGCGACGTCGGGTGCTTCATCCCAATCTTCCGGCGCTACGACTTCGCTTGCGCCGAGACGCGCGAGAGCGGCATCGACCGCGTGCGGAGCGCATTCCTCCAGAACCATGCGTCCAGTCGAAATGTCACAATGGGCGATGCCGATCACACCGCGTACTTCACACACGGCGACCAGCACATTGGCCTGCCTTGGTTCAAGCAGAGCATCCTCTGTCAGCGTGCCGGCGGTTACGAAGCGGACAATGTCGCGGGCAACCAGCGCCTTCGACACCGGCATTCCCTCGCGCTTGGCGCGAGCCTTGGCTTCATTGGGCGTTTCGACCTGTTCGGCGATGGCCACCCGCTGGCCGGCCTTTATGAGGCGGGCGAGATAGCCCTCGGCCGAATGAACGGGTACGCCGCACATCGGCACCGGCTCCCCGCCATCCTTGCCACGTGCCGTCAGGGCGATGTCGAGAATGTTTGCGGCAATCCGTGCATCGTCAAAGAACAGCTCGAAGAAGTCGCCCATGCGATAGAACAGCAGGCAGCCCTCGGCTTCGGCCTTGAGCGAAAGATACTGCTTCATCATCGGGGTCGACTCGCCGGTCATGCCACATGCCGTAGCGGCGCAATTCACGATTCGGGAAGCGACTTGGGCCAGCTTTCCCCCTATCGCAGCGCAAAGGCATACGGTAACGGGCGCCGTAGACGAAAAAGGAGCCACCCTTGGCCGAAGAGAAGCAGACCGGATTCACCACTCGCGAAGCGCTGTTTTACCACGAGACGATCCGTCCGGGTAAGATCGAGATCATCGCCAGCAAGCCAATGGCAACCCAGCGCGACCTGAGCCTCGCTTATTCCCCAGGCGTTGCCGCACCGGTCGAGGCAATCGCCGCAGATCCCGCCATGGCGGCGCGCTACACCGCGCGCTCGAACCTTGTTGCAGTCATTTCCAACGGCACCGCCATCCTGGGCCTCGGCAATCTCGGGGCGCTGGCTTCGAAGCCGGTGATGGAAGGCAAGGCAGTGCTGTTCAAGCGTTTCGCCGATGTCGATTCGATCGACATCGAACTCGATACCGAAGACCCTGACAAGTTCATCGAAGCGGTTGCGCTGATGGAGCCGACTTTCGGCGGCATCAATCTGGAAGACATCGCCGCGCCCGAGTGCTTCATCATCGAGCAGGCCTTGCGCGAACGGATGAACATCCCGGTCATGCATGACGACCAGCACGGAACCGCCATCATTGCTGCCGCCGGACTTATCAACGCCTGTCACCTGACCGGACGCGAGCTGAAAGATTGCCGCATGGTTGTGAATGGCGCGGGCGCCTCTGCTCTTGCTTGCACAGCGCTGATCAAGGCGCTCGGGATCCCGCATGAGAACGTCATTGTTTGTGATCGCTCAGGGCCGATTTATCCCGGCCGTGATGGCGTCGACCAGTGGAAGAGCGCGCATGCCGTGCCGACCGAGACCCGCAGCCTCGAAGAGGCGCTGGTAGGAGCCGACATCTTCCTTGGCCTTTCAGCCGCTGGCGCGCTCAAGCCGGAGTGGGTCAAGAAAATGGCCGACCAGCCGATCATCTTCGCGATGGCAAATCCGGTGCCCGAGATCATGCCGGACGATGCCAAGCGGGTCCGGCCAGATGCGATTATCGCGACCGGCAGGAGCGACTTTCCCAACCAGGTCAACAATGTGCTCGGCTTCCCCTTCATCTTCCGCGGCGCGCTCGATGTGCGCGCGACCGCGATCAACGAAGAGATGAAGGTCGCCGCCGCCGAGGCAATCGCCCAACTCGCGCGGGAACGTGTGCCGGAGGAAGTCGCTGCCGCCTATGGCATGAACCAGAAGTTCGGCACCGACTATATCATCCCTGCACCCTTCGATCCGCGTCTGATGGAAGTGGTCTCATCTGCTGTCGCCAAGGCGGCGATGGACAGCGGAGTGGCGCAGGATTCCATCGAGGATTTCGAGGAATACCGTCTCAGCCTGAAGGCACGGCTCAATCCGACGACGTCGGCGCTCACGCGGGTCTATGAGGAATGCAAGGCCAACCCGAAACGGATGGTATTCGCCGAGGCCGAGGAAGACGTCGTGCTGCGCGCAGCGATCCAGTATCGAGATTTCGGCTATGGTAAGCCGATCCTGGTCGGCCGCACCAAGAACGTCGTTGACCGCTTGCACATGCTCGGCGTGTCTGACCCGGGTAGCTTCGACATCCAGAATTCGGCTGATTCGGAATACATCCCGGCGATGGTCGACTTCCTTTACAAGCGGCTGCAACGCAAGGGTTACACCGAGCGTGACGTGCGCCGCATGGTCAACCAGGAGCGCAACGTCTTTGCCGCGCTGCTGGTTGCGCTGGGCCATGGCGATGCGATGATCTCGGGACTTACTCGCACCTTCTCGCAGACCGCACGCGAGGTGAACCGTGTCCTCGATCCCAAGGTCGGTTCGATTCCCTTCGGTATCCACATGATGATCGGAAAAAACCACACGACCTTCCTCGCAGATACCACGATCAACGAGCGGCCGAGCGCGGAACTTCTCGCGCATATCGCCAAGGAAACCGCGCAGGTCGCGCGGCGCATGGGCCATGAACCGCGCGTTGCCTTCCTGAGTTATTCGACTTTCGGCAATCCATCCGGCCAGTGGCTCGGCAATATTCGTGATGCGGTAGCCATCCTCGATCGCGAGGAAGTCGAATTTGAGTATGAAGGTGAGATGGCACCCGATGCCGCGCTTAATGCAAAGGTGATGGAGCTTTATCCGTTCAGCCGCTTGTCCGGCCCGGCTAATGTTCTGGTGATGCCCGGCCTGCAATCGGCCAATCTTTCGGCCAAGCTGCTGCGCGAATTGGCGGGCAATGCCACCATCGGACCGATGCTGATCGGGATGGAAAAGCCGGTCCAGATCGCCCCCATGACTGCGATCGCACCTGACGTGCTGACGCTGGCGGTATTGGCAGCGGCCGGGGTGGTTGGCTAAGAAGCCGTCATGTCCGGCATCGCCTGCCAACGCCACCGCTTCGCCATTCCCGACGAGGTGCATTATCTCAACTGCGCCTATATGGGCCCGCTCTCGCATGATGTGAACGCGGCGATGATGCAGGGCGCGCAGGGCAAACAGACACCTTGGAATTTTCGCCCGCAGGATTTCTTCACGGTATCCGAAAAATTCCGCGATCGTGCGGCACGGATTGCGGGCGTTGAAGCCGACAGTATCGCCATCGTACCCTCGGTCAGCTACGCCCTCGCCGTTGCGGCGCGCAACCTGCCGGTCGGGCGGGGCCAGCAGATCGTCACCCTTGCCGACCAGTT
>SHLU01000175.1 GCA_004282995.1 Sphingomonadaceae bacterium | reverse complement strand
GCCCAGATGCTGGCTGAACCGGCCACTGTCGCTACCCGCAAATCGAGCGAGCTGACACTGGGCACGATCAATGCGCAGCTTCCCGAAACCATCGGTGGCAGCGCCGATCTGACAGGTTCGAACAATACCAAGGCTGGCGGCATCGAAGCGCTGACCGCCGACAATTACGCTGGGCGATATGTCTATTACGGCATCCGCGAATTCGGCATGGCGGCGGCGATGAATGGCATGGCGCTGCATGGCGGGGTCATCCCCTATGGTGGTACGTTCCTCGTATTCACCGATTATGCGCGCGGCGCCATTCGCCTCTCGGCATTGCAGCAGGCGCGCGTTATCTACGTGATGACGCACGACAGCATCGGGCTGGGCGAGGACGGGCCGACCCATCAGCCGGTTGAGCATCTGGCTTCGCTGCGGGCGATGCCCAACCTGCTGGTCATGCGGCCGGCCGACAGCGTTGAAACGGCTGAATGTTGGGAAATAGCGCTACGCCAGTCCGATCGCCCCACGGTGTTGGCTCTGAGCCGGCAGGGTCTGCCGCAGATGCGCTTGCAGGAAACCGAGGGCAATGCCTGTGCCAGGGGCGGATATCGGGTCAAGGCCGCTAGTGGCCAGCGCGCGGTTGTGCTGGTGGCCACCGGATCGGAATTGCATGTTGCGGCCGAATGCGCCGCCAAGCTCGAGGAGCAGGGCATCGGTGCCGATGTCATCTCGATGGTGTGCACCGAATTGTTTGACGAGCAGGATGCGGCCTATCGCGCCGAGCTGCTGCCGGCAGATGCGCTCAAGGTCTCGATCGAGGCTGGCACCACTTACGGGTGGGATCGCTATGTCGGATCCGATGGCCTGAAGATCGGCCTCGACCGTTTTGGCGCTTCGGCCCCGGCGGACCAGTTGTTTGAAAAGTTCGGTTTCACTGCGGACGCCATTGTTCCGCAAATCCTCGATACCCTCAAAGCTTAAGGCAGGAGTAGTTTCATGGCGACGAAAGTTGCAATCAACGGTTTCGGGCGCATCGGCCGCCTTGTCGCTCGCGCACTGCTGGAGCGTGACGATCACGATCTCGACCTGGTGGCGATCAACGATCTTGCTGATGCCAAGTCCAACGCGCTGCTTTTCCAGTACGATTCAACCCACGGCCGCTTCCCCGGCACGGTCGAGGTCGATGGCGATACCATCACCGTCAACGGCAAGGCCATCAAGGTGACCAGCGAGCGTGATCCCGGCAATTTGCCGCATGGCGAGATGGGTGTCGAAATCGTGCTCGAATGCACCGGGTTTTTCCAAAGCGACGAGGCGGCGCGGCCCCATATCGCTGCGGGCGCGAAGCGGGTGGTGATTTCGGCCCCGGCCAAGGGCGTATCGAAGACCATCGTATTTGGCGTCAACCACGATACGCTGACGGCAGATAACGATATCATCTCGAACGCCAGCTGCACCACCAATTGCCTCGCACCGGTCGCCAAGGTCCTGAACGACACCGTCGGTATTGAACGCGGCTTCATGACCACGATCCACAGCTACACCAATGACCAGCGGATGCTCGATCAGATGCACGGCGACATGCGGCGGGCTCGCGGCGGCGCGCAGAACATGATCCCGACCACCACCGGTGCCGCGCGCGCAGTTGGTCTGGTGCTGCCCGAACTCAACGGCAAGCTCGACGGTTCGTCGGTTCGCGTCCCGACCCCCAATGTCAGCCTCGTCGACCTGGTGTTCCAGCCGGGCCGCGACACCTCGGTCGAGGAACTCAATGCGGCGCTCAAGGCGGCCTCCGATGGGGTGATGAAGGGCGTGCTCGACTATACTGACCAGCCGCTCGTAAGCAGCGATTTTAACCACCACCCCGCCAGCTCCACCGTCGACAGCCTCGAAACCGCTGTGATGGAAGGCAAGCTCGCCCGCGTGGTCAGCTGGTATGACAACGAGTGGGGATTCTCCAACCGCATGATCGACACTTCGGGTGTGGTTGCGGGATTGCTCTGAGGAAAACATGGTGGCGCAGTTCAAAACCCTTGACGATCTGAGCGCCGATTTTGGCGATATCACCGGCAAGGTTGCGCTGGTGCGCGTCGACCTGAACCTGCCCATGAAGGATGGCTCGGCGACTGATTTGACACGGGTCGAAGCGGTCAAGCCTACTATTCTCGAACTGGCAGAACGCGGCGCCAAGGTCTTGCTGCTTGCGCATTACGGGCGGCCCAAGGGGCAGCGCCACTCCACCATGAGCACCAGCTTCGTTCAGGGCGACGTCGAGAAGGTGCTCGACAAGGAGCTTATGTTCATCCCCGAGGTGATGGGCCCGGTGGTGGAACAGTCAATCGGCATCCTGGGCGATGGCGACATTGGCCTGCTCGACAATGTCCGGTTCTGGCCGGGCGAAGAAGCCAATGATCCTGAGTTCGCCGCCGGGATCGCTGCGCACGGCGATTTCTACGTCAATGATGCCTTCTCCGCAGCGCACCGCGCCCATGCCTCGACCGAAGGGCTGGCGCACCAATTGCCAGCCTATGCGGGCAGGGCAATGGAGAAGGAGTTGAAGGCTCTAGACGCGGCGCTTGGCAAACCCGAGACGCCCGTTGCAGCGGTTGTCGGCGGCGCCAAGGTTTCGACCAAGCTCGACGTACTCAAGAACCTTGTCGGGCGTGTGCAGCACCTGATCATTGGTGGCGGCATGGCTAACACCTTCCTCGCCGCGCGCGGGGTCGATGTCGGCAAGAGCCTGTGCGAGCATGATCTGACCGACACTGCCAATGCCATCATGGACGAGGCTGACCACGCCGGCTGCACGGTGCATCTTCCCTATGATGTCGTGGTGGCGACCGAGTTCGCCGCCAATCCGCCAAGCGTACGGACCTGCAACGTCCACGAAGTGCGCGCCGACGAGATGATCCTCGATATCGGACCGCAGGCGGTCGAGGCATTGGCTGATGTGCTCAAGACCTGTCGCACACTGGTATGGAATGGCCCCCTCGGTGCATTCGAGATCGAGCCGTTTGACCAGGCCACGGTATCGCTGGCCCGTACGGCTGCTGCGCTGACCCAGGATGGCTCTCTGGTTTCGGTTGCCGGAGGCGGGGATACCGTCGCCGCGCTCGCCCATGCCGGGGTCACCGGGGGCGTGACCTATGTCTCCACCGCCGGGGGTGCATTCCTCGAATGGATGGAAGGTAAGGACCTGCCAGGGGTCAAGGCGCTCTCCGCATGAGTGAGAACGAGGCCGTAGGCTCCAGCGGCGGGTTGATTGCGGTGACCGAGGGCGAATGGGCCGGATGGTCGACTTGGCGCGGCGACGCATTTGAACAGCGAGCCGGCCCGTTCTACGAAAAGCGCGGCGAAGACGGTAAGCGGGTGACCGCCTTCCGGGCCGAGGCGCGGCATATGAATGGCGCAGGCTTCATGCATGGCGGGTGCCTGATGACCTTCGCCGACAGCGCTATCTTTACCATCGCCTCCGACGAAATGGCTGGGGCGCATGGCGTTACCATGAACTTGTCGGGGGACTTTCTCGACGCAGCGCGCGAAGGGCAGATGATCGAAGCCCGCGGCGAGGTCACTCGCGGCGGCGGCAAGACCATTTATGTGCGGGGGATCGTCACTGCCGATGACCAGCCGGTGCTCAGCTTTACCGGTATCATTCGCAAGGTCGGACCAAGGAAAAGTTGACCATGGCCGAGACGCGCCACCTGTTTGCGACGCCTTTCGCCACCGATATCTTGCAGAGCGCCGCCGGCATTGCTGCGCTTCGCACTGCGATCGAGGCTGAACGGGCGCGCGACGGACAGGGCGTCTCCATCTCCAACATTGGCGGTTGGCACTCGAACACGCAGATGCTCGGATGGGGTGGCGAAGCCGCCCGTGCGCTGGCCTTCAAAGCGATGCAGATGGCCGACGCGCTGACAGTCGATGTGAAGCGCCCCCATGCAAGCCGGTTTGGTTGGGTGCCCGAGATGTGGGCCAATGTCTCCAAGGCCGGCAATGCCAACCAGTATCACTTCCATCCAGGCAGTTTCTGGTCGGCAGTCGCCTATATCGACGACGGCTATCAGGAAGATGAGGACGCAAACCTCGGCGGTGAACTGCAATTGCTCGATCCACGGATGCCGATGGTGCGGATGACTGCGCCCGATTTGCGGTTTCGGGATCGAGACGGCCAGCCGCAGGAGAACGAGATTTCGGTTCGCCCGAAGACTGGCATGATTGTAATTTTTCCAAGCTGGTTACAACACGCGGTTCGCCCATTCCATGGCCGCGGCACGCGGATCTCCATCGCCATTAACCTGGTGGCCGCGCTCAAGTCTGCGTAGCGTCTATCGGTATTCCGGATTGGGTGCGTCGAAGCGATGCCCCTCGTTCCACAAATCATTGGAATTGCCATGCGAGGGAATCCCGCCTGCGTCCTTCAGCATGCGCGCGAAGTGGAGCATGTTCCAGGTGGCGAAAGTGGCGTTGCGGCGGGTAAAATCATTGTCGTAACCGACATATCCGTCGCCGTCCTCCCGGGCATCGCCATAGCTCGGGCCGGGGCCTGCCTCGCCGATCCAGCCGGCGTCGGCTTGCGGTGGAATGGTGTAGCCGACGTGCTGAAGCGAATAGAGCGTGCCCATGGCGACATGCTTGATGCCATCT
>SHLU01000174.1 GCA_004282995.1 Sphingomonadaceae bacterium | reverse complement strand
GATTCGACCGCTATTTCCAGATCGCGCCGTGTTTCCGCGACGAGGACCTGCGCGCCGACCGCAGCCCGGAATTCTACCAGCTCGATTTCGAAATGAGCTTCGTTACGCAGGAAGACGTGTTCCAGGCACTTGAACCGGTGCTCGCTGGAGTGTTCGAGGAATTTGCCGGCGGCAAGAGCGTGACTCCGGCAGGCGAGTTCCCTCGCATCCCCTATGCCGAAGCGATGCTGAAATACGGTACCGACAAGCCCGACCTGCGCAACCCGCTGGTCATCAGCGATATCACCGAGCACTTCCAGTCGAGCGGCTTTGGTTTGTTCGAGAAGATCGTCGGCGGTGGCGGCCGGGTTCGCGTGATCCCCGCGCCGAACACCAATGACAAGAGCCGCAAGTTCTTCGACGACATGAATGACTGGGCCCGCAAGGAAGGATTTGCCGGATTGGGTTATGTCACCCGAAAGAGCGGCGAATTCGGTGGGCCGATCGCCAAGAACCATGGCCCCGAGAACATGCAGAAGATCTACGACGAACTGGGTCTCGGTGAGAATGACGGCCTGTTCTTCGCCGCCGGCAAGGAAAAGGACGCAGCCAGGCTGGCCGGTGCCGCCCGCACCCGTGTGGGCGAGGAACTGGGACTGATCGAGCAGGGCTGCTTCAAGTTCTGCTGGATCGTCGATTTCCCGATGTTTGAATATGACGAGGAAGCCAAGAAGGTCGACTTCAGCCATAATCCCTTCTCGATGCCGCAGGGGGAAATGGAAGCGCTTGAAAACAAAGACCCGCTCGATATCCTCGCCTGGCAGTATGACATCGTCTGCAATGGCTACGAGCTGTCCAGCGGCGCGATCCGGAACCATCGACCGGACATCATGTACAAGGCCTTCGAGATCGCCGGCTATTCCAAGGAAGATGTTGACCGCGATTTCTCTGGCATGATTGAGGCATTCAAGCTGGGCGCCCCGCCGCATGGCGGTTCGGCCCCGGGTATCGATCGCATCGTCATGCTGCTCGCCGACGAGCCGAACATCCGCGAAGTGATCGCTTTCCCGCTCAACCAGCGGGCGCAGGACCTGATGATGGGCGCACCCTCCGCAGTCAGCCCAAGGCAATTGCGCGACGTGCACATTCGCACGGTTGAACCGCCCAAGACCGAGGCAGTCGAGAAAAAGCCGGCCGGCAACATCGCGGCCAGCTGACAATAAAAAAGGGCCCGGAAACTCCGGGCCCTTCGAGTTAGATGTTTAGCCGGTTAGCCGTGCTGTTGTTCTAGCATATCGCCAAACCGTTCACCCTGCTGGATCTCGGCTGCGCATTGCTGCACCACCTGGCGCGACTGCGGATCAAGATCGGCATTGTCGAGCGCTTCCTGGAACTTGCCGGCGATATAATCTTCGCCTTCCTCGACACGTTCAGCAACTGCTTCGTCATTGTTCTCGAAAGCGCTGGTGATCGTGGTCCAGATGCGATGCGCGCCGCCGCTGATAGTGCCATCAGTAACAGGTTCGCCGCCCTGACGCGCTATCTCTGCATTGAGCATGCTGAGCGTCTGCTCGCGCTGCTGTCCACGCCGCTGCAGGGCTTGCTTGATTGCCGGATCATTGGCCTTCTCGGCGCACTGTTTGTAACCTTTAACGGAGTCGCAGGTTGTATCGGCGAGAGTCTTCAGGACATTGGTCGAAGTCATTGTAATTGAACCTTTCACATTCGATGGGATATGTGTCAGGTCAACGCATGAGCGGACGGGGTTGTTCCGGACCGAATAGCAGGTTGACTGCCGACAAAGCCGGTTTGTCGCATCTTGTTGGGCAGATTAACCCGTGCGGGAAGGTGGAGGGCGTTTTGCACTCGGGTAGTGCATCCCTCTTGCGCAGTCCTCTTGCGTTCATTAGGGCGAAAGCCAACATTCAAAACCCGATAAACAGAGGGACATTCAATGAGCGATACCGCTGAACGCGTACAGAAGATTGTCGTCGAGCATCTCGGCGTCGAGGCCGACAAGGTTACACAGGAAGCCAGCTTCATCGATGATCTTGGTGCCGACAGTCTCGACATCGTCGAGCTGGTGATGGCGTTCGAGGAAGAATTCGGCGTCGAAATTCCTGACGATGCAGCGGAAAAGATCACCACCGTGGGTGATGCGACCAAGTATATCGAAGAGCACAAGGGCTAACCCTCTTGCGTTGCCGACCCTGCGGTATTTGCAGGGACTGACAGGCCCGACCCCCTACCAGCGGGCCGGGCCTGTTGCATATTGACGGAGATTTGTATGCGCCGCGTAGTTGTTACCGGACTCGGCCTTGTCACCCCATTGGGCAGTGATGTGGAAACCACCTGGAAGAACCTCCTCGCCGGTGAGAGCGGCGCGGCGCGGATCACGCATTTCGATCCCAGCGACCAGAAATGCACGATCGCCTGCGAGGTGAAGGCCAAGGATCACAAATGGGGCTTTGATCCCGACAAGCGTGTTGATCCCAAGATCCAGCGTCAGGTTGATCCCTTTATCGTCTATGGCATCGATGCAGCGGGCCAGGCGCTTGAACATGCCGGGCTGACCGACATGACCGAGGCGGAGAAACGCCGCACAGGTTGCTCGATCGGCTCGGGTATCGGCGGACTGCCCGGGATCGAGAAGGAATCTGTCAATTTACATGAGCGCGGACCCGGCCGGGTCAGCCCGCACTTTGTCCACGGTCGGCTTATCAACCTGGTCACTGGCCAGGTTACAATCAAATACGGGTTCATGGGGCCCAACCATGCAGTCGTTACCGCCTGTTCGACCGGTGCACATTCGATTGGCGATGCGGCGCGCATGATTGCGCTCGACGATGCCGACGTGATGCTCGCGGGTGGTGCCGAAAGCACCGTCAACCCGCTCGGCATCGCCGGATTTGCTCAGGCGCGTGCCCTCAACATGAGCATGAATGATCGCCCGACCGAAGCAAGCCGTCCCTATGACAAGGATCGGGACGGGTTCGTAATGGGCGAGGGCGCAGGCGTCGTCGTGCTCGAAGAATATGAGCGAGCCAAGGCCCGCGGTGCCACCATCTATGGTGAAGTGACGGGTTATGGCCTGTCGGGCGACGCATACCACGTAACCGCGCCGCACCCTGACGGTCTCGGTGCACAACTGGCTATGGAAATGGCGCTGCGTAAAGCAGGGCTGAAGCCGGGCGACATCGATTACGTAAATGCCCACGGCACTTCGACCATGGCCGATACGATTGAATTGGCCGCGGTCAAGCGCGTGCTCGGCAACGACCTGGGTGGCGCATCGATGAGCTCGACCAAGTCGGCCATCGGTCACCTTCTCGGCGGCGCCGGCGCGGTCGAGGCTATTTTCTGTTTGCTCGCCATGCGAGACCAGATTGTTCCGCCCACACTCAACCTTCACAACCCTGATGAGGGCACCGAAGGGGTCGACCTCGTCCCTCTCAAGGCCAAGGAGCGCGAGGTCAACGCTGTCCTCAACAACAGCTTCGGCTTCGGCGGCACGAATGCGTCGCTGGTGATGCAGAAGGTCGATTGATGTCACGGCTGGGCTGCCTTCTAACGGCGGTCGTCCTGCTCATCATCACGATTGGCGGATCGTTTGCATGGGGTTGGTACGGCGCGAGCAGTATTGATGAGGATACGAGTTTCATCGTGCCCTCCGGTTCGAGTCTGACCGCAGTGGCAATCAAGCTGCAAGAGGAGGGTCTGATCGGTTCCTCCGACGCTTTCCTGCTGCGCGCGAAGATTCTCGGTGGCGGTGACCCCATCCAGGCCGGGGAATTCGAATTAGAGGCGGGCAGCTCTTCGGCGCACATTCTCGGCAAGTTCCAGCGTGGAGAGACCATAAACCGTTTCGTGACCATTCCCGAAGGCTTGCCTTCGATCATGGTATGGGAGCGGCTGATGGCGGAAGAATTGCTGACCGGGGAAATTCCGGTGCCCGAGGAAGGCTCGGTCCTGCCCGACACCTATTCGTTCGAGCGTGGGGAAGCGCGTACCGCTGTCCTTGCGCGGATGCAGGCGGCCATGCGCAACTATCTCGCCGAAGCATGGCCCAAGCGCGGTCCGGATATTGCGGTCGACAATATCCGCGATGCGGTCATCCTCGCCTCGGTCGTCGAGAAGGAAACCGGAGTTCCCGAGGAGCGCGACATGGTGGCGGGGCTCTATTCCAACCGGGTCAGACGGGGAATGCTGCTACAGGCTGATCCGACGATCATCTATCCGATAACCAAGGGCAAGCCCCTCGGCCGGCGCATTCGTCAGTCGGAAATTGCCGCGATCAATGGCTACAATACCTATACGCGGGTTGGGTTGCCCGTAGGCCCGATCACCAATCCAGGACGCGAATCCATCGCCGCAGTGCTCAATCCGGCCAAGACCAAGGCGGTTTTCATGGTTGCGGATGGCACCGGGGGACATGTGTTTGCCGATACGCTCGACGAACATAACGCCAATGTCGAAAAATGGTACGAACTGCGCCGCCAGCGGGGCGAGATGTGAGTGCAGCGGGCGAGGGACTGGCGCGCGCCCCGCTTATCCTCTCCGCCCTGTTGCCGAAGGACCTGCATCGCTGGGCAACTGGTCTTCGAACCACCCATTTTCCGCCCGATCGCAATTTCCTTGAAGCGCATGTTACGCTG
>SHLU01000173.1 GCA_004282995.1 Sphingomonadaceae bacterium | reverse complement strand
GCAAGACAACGACCAATCGAGACAGGCCGCTAAAATGAACGATCTTCAATCTACCATCGAGCAGGCGTGGGAAAATCGCGCCGAAGTTACGCCGCAAAGCCACGAAATCAGCGAGGCGGTCGAGCGGGCGATCGCGATGCTGGACGACGGGTCTGCCCGAGTTGCCGAACCAGACGGCGAAGACGGCTGGACGGTAAACCAGTGGCTCAAGAAAGCTGTCCTGTTGTCCTTCCGCCTGCGCGAGAACGCGGTGGTCGAAGGCGCAGTTGGCGCGCCCGCCTTCGACAAGGTGCCGGGCAAGTTCGAAGGTTGGGACGATGCCCGCTTCCGTGAGGCCGGCTTCCGGGTCGTTCCCGGCGCGATAGCACGGCGCGGCAGCCATATCGGCAAGGACGTCGTGCTGATGCCCAGCTTCATCAACATCGGTGCCCATGTTGGTGACGGAACCATGATCGACACCTGGGCCAGCGTCGGCAGTTGCGCGCAGGTCGGTGCGAATTGTCACATCTCGGCGGGTGCCGGCATAGGCGGTGTCCTCGAGCCATTGCAGGCCAACCCCACCATCATCGGCGACAATTGCTTCATTGGTGCGCGATCGGAAATCGTCGAGGGCGTGATCGTGGGTGAAGGCAGCGTGGTGGCGATGGGGGTATTCGTCACGCAGTCGACCAAGATCGTCTATCGCGACAGCGGCGAGGTTATTCGCGGCCATATTCCGCCCTACTCGGTTGTCGTGCCCGGATCGCTACCCGATCCAAAGGGCGGCCCGGCACTTGCCTGTGCAGTGATCGTCAAGACCGTCGATGCACAAACGCGGGCGAAGACCGGGATAAACGATCTTCTCCGGGACTAGGAACGCTTGCCTGCACACCGAGTTTAGGCGAAACTGCATATCTTACCCAGGAGGGATCGATGGAAGACCGGAACGGCGAAATTCATATTGACGACAACGAAGCCAGTGCCGGCGAAACATCCGGGCACATGCGATGGGTGTTGGGCATCAGCACGCTGATCGCCGTCATTGCGCTGTCGATCGTCTGGATTTCTGGCGCTCTCACCCAGGGCGACGCCGAGGAAGAGGCAACTCTTTCGGGCACTATTGAGGCGCAATCCGATGCCGAAGGGGACGAGACCGACAGCATCATCGTTGATGACCAGATAGAATCCGACCCGTCCGTGGACTAGCTCTACTCGCCCGCTCGCCGGAACCGGAAGATGCTCCGGCTGTTCGTTCCTGGAGAAGGGAGAGAACGATGAGCGATGCAAACAGCTTCCAGACCGAACAGCATGTCCAGTGGAACTGGGGCAGCGGCACTGGTACGGGCAAGGTCAAGGAACGCTTCGAACGCGAAGTGACGCGGACGCTTCAAGGCAGCAAAATCACCAGGAATGGTGACAAGGATAACCCGGCCTATCTCATCGAGCAGGACGACGGCAGCGAAGTGCTCAAGCTTGGGTCCGAACTCCAGGCGGAGGGCGTGTAATGGTCAAGGCGAAAAGCAAGGCACAGCAAAAGGCTGCGGGGGCCGCGCTCGCCGCCAAGCGTGGTGAGCATGACAAGTCTCGGCTCAAGGGCGCATCAAAACAGATGGCCGACAGCATGAGCGAGGATGAATTGGAAGATCTGGCCTCTACCGAGCGCGACGACCTGCCCGAACGAACCGATAGCGACTGACAATGCTCGCGGCGCTAATTGCGTGGCTGTCCGGCGGGATGCTCGTGCGGTTGCTCCCCTGACAATCCATCGCGCGTGGTCTCGGCCGCACGCAGGACGCGCATCAAGTTGCGCGAACTGATCTTTTCCAGTTCGGCTTGTGTGTAGCCGCGGCGCGCCAGTTCGGCAAACAGCGCCGGATAGCCAGAGACATCTTCCAATCCCGGCGGAGCGAAGGGGATTCCATCGTAATCGCCGCCTATCCCGATGGCATTGATGCCGGCAATGCTCCGGATATGGTCGATGTGGTCTGCCACGTCGCCAATCGAAGATTGCGGTAGCGGGTTGGCCTCGTCCCATGTGCCAAGCCGCTGCTCGACCGTGTCCGGCTGGCCCGGCCATAACGCTTCAAGCCGCGCCTTCTCGGCAGCACGGTTCGCATTCCATTGCCTTGCCGGCTCGCTAAGGAAACCGGGCACGAAAGTGACCATGACCAATCCACCGTTGGCTGGAAGTCGTGCCAATACGCTGTCAGGCACGTTGCGCGCGTGACCGTTGATGGAGCGGGCAGAAGAATGGCTGAACATGACAGGCGCGCGCGCAGTGTCGAGCGCATCATGCATCGCCTTCTCGCTGACGTGGCTGAGGTCAACCAGCATCCCGATCCGGTTCATTTCGCGGACGACATCCTTCCCGAATGCGTTGAGCCCGCCGTTTGCGGGCATATCGGTGGCGCTGTCGGCCCAGCTCAGTGTCTTCGAATGGGTCAGCGTCATGTAACGCGCGCCCAGAGCGTACATCTGTCGCAGCACCGCGAGGCTCGAACCGATCGAGTGGCCACCTTCGATCCCGATCAGCGAGGCAATACGCCCGGCTGCCATGTGCCGCTCGACATCGTCCGCCCCCAAAGCAAGACCGAGCGCGTCCGGATACCTCGCGATCAGTCGCTTCGTAACGTCGATCTGTTCGATGGTCGCCTGGACGGCTTCTGGCTCGGGTAGGCTTGCAGAAACATAAACGGACCACCACTGCGCCCCGACCTGCCCTTGCCGCAGCCGGGCAATGTCGGTGTGCATGGCGCGCCGTCCGTCATCCTCGCCAGTCTCGCTGGTATCGCGAAAATCGAAATCGCCAATGACGTTACCAAACCGACCGCGCAACTGGATGGGGACATCGTTATGCCCGTCCCACACTGGTGCCGCCTCAAGCGCGGCAGCAGCTGTTTCCTGGGCCGACTGCGCTGCCAGCGGAGCAGCACCGCAAGCAAGCGCGGCAAGCAAGGCGACAAATTTCATGGATGAACTCCGTGGCAAGGCGCGTGTTAGCAGCCTAGCTGGCGCGAGGGAGCAAGCAAGTGGCTATGCATACAATTCACCCGACCGGCGCATAACTGTGCTACCCCACGAGCCCAACACGCGCTGGCGCAAGGAAAGAAAAGGAGCCAATCGTATGATCCGCACGGGCCTGCGATGGCTGCTCGCCCTGGTCTACCTGGTTGCTGGTATCATGCACCTGCATACGCCGGAGCCATTTTTGGCGATCACGCCGTCTTGGGTACCGCAGCCAATGCTGGTTGTGGAACTGACCGGATGGGCTGAAATCATCGGCGCGCTCGCCCTTGTGCAGCCAATGTCGTCGTCGCTCAGACGAACGGGTGCGATCGGCCTCGCCGCCTATGCGGTGTGCGTTTTCCCCGCCAACATCCATCACTTCGCGCTCGATATGGCGCGCGAAGAGGGCGGATTGGGCCTGGCTTATCACGGGCCTCGCATGGTCGCACAGCCTCTGGTGGTGTGGCTGGCGCTATGGGTGGGGGAAGTGCTCGACTGGCCCTTCCCCCGCCAGGTTAGTCAGACTTGAAGCAGCTTACTTGAGGTGCTTGGAAACTGCTGCAGTCATCTTGAACATCGAGATCTGGTCCTTGCCGATCACCGCGCCGAGCTTGGCATCGGGATTGATCTGACGCTTGTCCTTGCTGTCCTGCAGGTTGTTCGCCTTGATGTATTCCCACACCTTCGACGTAACCTGAGCACGGGTCATGGGACCCTTGCCGATAACATTTTCGAGCTCGCTCGAGACAGTTACCGGCTTCTGAAGTGCATTATTGCCAGCCATGGTTAGTTCCTTTCCTTGGGCTATTCGAAATTTGCTATTCTGTTTCATCGCCTTCGTCGACCCAGTTCTCGTTCTCGTCGTCCGAGGCCTGGTACGTTGCGGTTAGGACGGCAGCGGCGATGACATGGCCGTCCAGCTCCGCGATGAGTTGGTCACGCGAGGCCCCTGGCATCAATGTCAGGGGCAAGTCGAGTGCAAATAACTGAAAAACAAAGGTATGCGGTCCGTCTTCCTTGGGCACCGAGGGCAACAACCACTCGGAATTGCCGACACCGTTCTTACCGACCCGGGGAGGCACCTCGCCTTCGAGCAATTTGCCTTTCTGGCCGGGCAATCCCCAGACAATCCAATGACACGTTGCAGCATCGGCGCTCGCATCCTCGACGATGATGGCCAGTTCCTGTGTACCGGGTGGCGGGGCTGTCCACTCCAGCGGCGGAGCGACCGCATCTTCTTCGTCGGCGGTAAAGCACGGGTCGAGTTCCCCGCCGGGCGCAAAAGCCGGGCTCGTCAAAGCCAGCCCGCCACGGCCGAAATGCTTTTCCGATGCCACACGGGCAATGCTCAGGCCGGTATTCGACGGACAGCCTGCTGGTAGTACTGAAGCGAGCCATTCGGCCATTTAAAGGATCTCCTCGGCGATGGTGCTAGTCCGAAAGGCCGTGCTTGGCGAGGGACAGCGCGGCAAGTTTTCCCCAGCTAGCACGTCAAATGCCACCCTAAATCGACCAAAACATGCCTTGCTCATGGCCAGTTCAGGGCTATTGCTAACTCCTCTCCGTTCCCGCGGGGGCAATTCTGCTCGTTTTTTTCAGCTGGAGCCTTGTTCATGCCTCTTGGCCGCACAGTCCTGTCCGCAACCCTCGCCTTATCCCTTGCCGCATGTGGCGGGGGCGGTGGAGGCGACCCGATCGGGGG
>SHLU01000026.1 GCA_004282995.1 Sphingomonadaceae bacterium | reverse complement strand
CGATTGCTGCGGCACGGGCGGCGACGGACACCATACGCTCAACGTGTCCACCGCTGTCAGCCTGGTCGTGGCTGCAGCGGGTGTGCCGGTCGCCAAGCACGGCAACCGCGCCGCCTCGTCCAAATCAGGTGCAGCCGACACACTCGAGGCGCTGGGTCTTGATATGGAAGCGGCGGGGCGAACGGCGGAAAAGACGCTGGCCGAGATCGGCATCTGTTTCCTGTTCGCCAAGAACCACCACCCGGCGATGGGGCGTATCCAGCCAATTCGGCAAAAGCTCGGCAAACGCACGATCTTCAACCTGATGGGGCCGCTGTCGAACCCGGCCGGGGTCAAACGCCAGCTGATCGGGATTGCGCGGCCGGGCTATGTACCGATCTACGCAGCCGCCAAGGCGCGGCTGGGGACCGAGCGCACCTTTATCGTTTCGGGCGATGAAGGGCTCGACGAGTTAAGCCTGGCAGGCGGCAACGAATTGGCGGATGTGACCGGCAACGATTTCGAGATGCGCCGGATCGACGCATCGATGGTAGGACTTCCCCACGCGCCGGTAGAGGCAATTCGCGGCGGCGATGCCGCACATAATGCCAAAGCGCTGATGGCGCTGCTCCAGGGTGTGCCCGGCCCGTACCGCGATGCAGTCATTCTGAACGCAGCCGCTACTTTGGTGGTTGCCGATGCTGTCGCGGACTGGCAGCAAGGCGCGGACTTGGCGACCGGGGCACTCGACAGCGGAAAGGCCAGGGATCTTCTGGCGCGTTGGATCGAGATGGCTCGCTGAGGCGATGAACAAGCTCGAAGAAATTTGCGCTGCGAAAGTGAGCGAAGTGGCCCGGCGGCGCACAATGCTGTCGCAGGCAGAGCTATCCGAACAGATCGCAGCCCAGTCGGCTCCACGTGGTTTTGAGTCAGCGCTCCGGCAGAAGGCCCAGGACGGGTTCGCTCTGATCGCCGAGGTCAAGAGGGCATCGCCATCAAAGGGCCTCATCCGCGCCGATTTTCAACCAACCGACCACGCCCGCGCCTACCAGGCAGGCGGCGCGGCCTGTCTTTCTGTGCTGACCGATGAGGACTATTTCCAAGGACATGCAGACTATCTGCGCGAAGCTCGCGCTGCCTGCTTCCTGCCTGCGCTGCGCAAGGATTTTATGGTAGATCCGTGGCAATGCACCGAAGCTCGTGCGATGGGGGCCGACGCGATCCTGATCATCGTCGCTGCATTGACCGATGCGCAGATGCAAGAGATTGAGGACGCCGCACGGGACCACGGGATGGACGTATTGGTGGAAGTTCATGATGAGAAGGAAATGGAGCGCGCTCATCTGTTGCAATCGCGGCTGATCGGGGTGAACAACCGTGACCTGAAGACCTTTACGACCGACCTCGCCACGACCGAGAAACTGGCGCCGCTAGCTCCTGATGGCACCTTGCTGGTGGGCGAGAGCGGCATATCCACCCATGCCGATTGCCAGCGCCTCGCCCGCGCCGGAGTACGCAGCTTCCTGGTCGGTGAAAGCCTCATGCGTCAGGACGATGTTGAGGCCGCAACCCGCGCGCTGCTACGAGGGGGATGATGGCAAAATCACTCACTCATCTCGATGAGACCGGCTCGGCGCACATGGTTGATGTCGGTACCAAATCCGCGACCCAGCGCATGGCGAGAGCGCGTGGCGTAATCTGCATGAGCAAGGAAGCGCTTGCCGCCATCACGGCGGGCAACGCGCCCAAGGGTGATGTTCTTTCGACCGCGCGTATCGCCGCGATCATGGCTGCCAAGAAAACCGGCGAACTGATCCCGCTGTGCCATCCGCTTGCGCTCGATGCGGTCGACATCGAATTCGACAATCTCGAGGACGGGATCGCGGCGACTGCCACGGCTTCGCTGACAGCAAAAACCGGCGTGGAAATGGAAGCCATGACCGCAGTCTCGATCGCGCTGCTGACAATTTATGATATGGCCAAGGCGCTCGACAAGGGAATGGTCATCGGGGATATCCGCCTGATCGAGAAGCGCGGCGGCAAATCGGGGCACTGGCGCTCGGAATGACCGCAACTGGCCTCTCGGTCGAACTTGCACAGGAGCGGATGCTGGCTCTGCTGGCCCCGCTGCCGACCGAGACAATGCCGGTCGAAAAAGCGCGTGGTCGTTATTTGGCTTCCCCGCTGGTCGCTTCCCGAACGCAGCCTCCTGCCGATCTCTCGGCAATGGATGGATACGCAACAGCAGGTGATGGGCCATGGCAAAGAGTAGGCGAAAGCCGTTGCGGTGAACCCTACAACGGCAATCTCGCGCCTGGGCAATGCGTGCGCATCTCGACCGGTGCGATCCTGCCAGCCGGCTCTCAAGCGATTCTCATCCAGGAAAATGCGCACGTCGAAGGCGGTGCAATTACCGCAACGCAACCCGTTGAGGCCGGAAGGCACATTCGACGCAAGGGTTTTGAATTCGAGGCCGGCGACCAGCTCCTGGCGGCGGGCACTCGAATCGCCCCTGCACAAATGGCCCTGGTCCGCGCGGCGGGGCAAGCGGAGATCGAGACGAGCCGCCGACCGCGCCTGGCTATCCTCGATTGCGGAGACGAACTTTCCAGCGATCCCGCACAATGCGCAGTCCACCAGATACCCGCCAGCAACGCGGCCATGCTCGAAGCCCTGGCTGCCGGCCTCGCTGGAACCGTCGAGCGTCATCCTCCTCTGCCCGACCGGCTAGACAACATTGTCGTTGCCTTGGAGGCGCACCGTGATGCGGATATGCTCATCCTGACCGGAGGAGCTTCGGTTGGCGACCACGACCTCATCCGACCCGCGCTCGAGAAAATCGGTGCCAGGCTGGATTTCTGGAAAGTAGCCATGAAGCCGGGAAAGCCGCTGATGGTGGCGCGGCATGATAGCCAGATCATCCTTGGACTCCCCGGCAATCCGGTATCAGCATTCGTGACCGGCTTTCTATTTATGCTTCCGGGCTTGCGAAAGCTGGCAGGCGCAGCCGAATGTCTGCCGACCAGATTATTGCTCCCTCTTGCCGAAGAACTGGGGCCTGGTGGTGCTCGGCGCGAATTCCTGCGCGCACGCTGGACGGAAGGTGGCCTGGTGCCAATGGGCGAACAGGACAGCAGCGCTCTTAGTTCGCTGGCCGCTGCCGATGCACTGGTCGACAGGCCTGCGCATTGCGACGCCAGCGCAGCCGGTGTGCATGTCCCCTGTTATATTCTACCAAGCGGCAGAATTGCTTGACTTGACCCTTTTGGTTTCCTAATTGTTCTTCATTCGTTCGCATACGCGCACGATTTTGGAACAGGCCATCAGGGAGCCATTGTCCATGCTGACCGCAAAGCAGCACGAATTGATCCGCTTTATCCAGCAGAGACTGGAAGAGACGGGAATTTCACCCTCTTTCGAGGAAATGAAGGAAGCGCTCGACCTCAAGAGCAAGTCGGGAGTTCACCGCCTGATTTCGGCGCTGGAGGAACGTGGCTTCATCCGACGCTTGCCCAACCGGGCTCGTGCACTCGAGATACTCAAGCAGCCTGAAGATGCGGTCGGTGGCGGTAGGGCGCAGACCCCTAGCAATGTGGTCGATATCCGCACGGCAGCCCCGGTCGCGCAGACTGCACCCGCCAATGACGTGATCGAGATCCCCCTGCATGGACGGATTGCTGCCGGTGCCCCTATCGAGGCACTGGAAGATCACCAGTCGCTGCCGGTTCCGGCCGCATTGCTTGGCCCAGGCGATCATTACGCGCTCGAAGTTTCCGGCGATTCGATGATCGATGCCGGGATTTTCGACGGCGACTACGCCCTTATCCGTCGGACCGACACGGCCCGGGATGGCGAAATCGTTGTGGCGCTGGTCAATAACGAGGAAGCGACCCTCAAATATCTTCACCGCGAAAGCGGGCGGGTCAGGCTCGATCCGGCCAACGCGACTTACGAAGCGCAGGTCTATGATCCGCACGAGGTCCAGGTCCAGGGCAAGCTGGCCGGATTGCTGCGACGCTACCACTAGGATTGTTTTGGAGAGGAGCGGCCCTGTCCCCGCAGGTATTGCCCCCCGTGCAAAGGGTGTCCCGCCCTATTGCCGCTCCCTCCGCTCCCTACCGCGCCACCAACCGTGCTCGCCTTCGCGTTCTGCAACGCTGGCGAATTCTCCTTCGGACAAATCCAGCGCCAGACCGCCCGATTCCGCCAGGAATCGACGGTCGGCCTTGAGCCATCTTGGCCGGCAACTCCGCGGCAGCCATCGGTCGGCAATGACGATATCGGCGCGTTCGCAGGCAGCGGCTAGAGCTCGCTCTTCCACCTGGTCCCGGCTGCGCGCCATCAGCAGATGCCAGTCCCGTTCATGGCGGCGCAGCGAGATCGAACAGAAATCGCGGCTGCAGCGCGCTCCGGGCCATTTTTCGACAGCGACCGGTTCCCCATCCATCCCCGCCAGTTCGAGCAGGTTTTCCCTGGCATAGTCGGACCGACTCTCGCGCAGCATGAGCAGGCGATCCTGCTCCACGATCCCGACATGGCGACCGTCATTCGAGATAAGCACATCCGGTGTCGGAGTAGCCAAAAGCAGCATTGTTGCCGCGATGGCTGGTGCAAATCCCAACAGCCTCCCTCGCCCACGCCACAGCGCCAGCCACAATCCCCCGATCACAAACAGGGCCAGCGTGCCAAGGCCCATTTGCGGCATCAGTTTGACCGCACCGGGCTGACCAGCGGTGAAATGGGCAATCCACAACAACAGGTCGAGCGACTGTCCCGCCAGCCACCATGCCGGTGCTCCCAGCCCTATAACATCGAGGAACAGGCCAAGTGCGATCAACGGCATCGAAACGAACGTCACCAGCGGGATCGCGACAACATTGGCCAGAGCCCCGTAGAAGCCAGCACGATGGAAATGAAACAGAACGATCGGCATCAGGGCGATTTCGATCACCATGCCCGTCACCAACAGCATCAACGCGCGGCGTCCAACATGAGCGGACCAGCTTTCGTCACGCGGGGCAAGAAACCGCTTCACCGGCTCCGCATTGTGCAGCGCGACGATGGCAACAACGGCGGCAAAGCTCATCTGGAAGCTCGGCCCGATCAGAGATTCGGGCCATAATATCAGGACAAAAGCCGCAGCGACGGCGACCATGCGTAGCGAAAGCGGTTCGCGCCCTAGGGCAATGGCTATGAGAACCAGCACTGCCGCCGCGCAACTCCGCACGGTCGGAACCTCGGCACCGGTCAGCAAAGTGTAGCCAATTCCGGCGCCGGCGCCGACAGCTGCTGCCACCAACGGCAATTTGACCCGCAACACGAGCCACGGCCACAATACCAGCAGCTTCAAGGCGAGAAAATAGGACGCGGCGACAATCGCACTGACGTGCAGTCCACTGATCGAAAGCAGATGTGTCAGTCCGGCGTCGCGCATCGCGTCGTCGTCGGCCACGGTAATGGCGCCGCGATCTCCGCTTGCAAAAGCAGCAGCGATGGTGCCGGCAGAGCCGTCCAACTGTCCGCGAACATGACCTGACAGAAAACGCTGTAGAGCCGCCAGTCCGCTTGCATCGGCCGGTGGCTCGACAATTTCGATCTCGCCGATCACCGATCCGGTCGCAGCATAACCTTCGAACCACGCCCGCCGGGCGAAATTATAGGCGCCCGGCACCATCGGCGGAGCGGGAGGCATCAGCCGGGCACGCAGCCGAAGCACCGCCCCTTCACGCATATTGTCCGAAGCTGTGTCCAGAGGAACATTCAAGCGGATCTTGCGCGCGATACCCGCTTCGGCGTCTCGTATGGCCAACACCAGCCTGATCTGGTCGCGAGATGGCTGTTCCTCTCGCTCAAGCACCTGTCCAAGATACCATTGCACAGTCGGCGCGAGGATCGCCTCGGCCCCGATCATAGCCGAGCGCGCCCAGACCAATCCGGTGCCGAAACCTGTGGCAAGGGACAGCGCCAAGAGTGCCATGCCGAGGTGCGAAAAGTGTCCTCGGGACTGGATCTGCGCTCCTGCCATTGCGAGCAGCCCGCAGCCGGCCATGACCACCACCCAAGCCCAGGGATTCGGCAGGAGGAACCACAGCCCGATCCCCAGCGCCAGCGCGACTGCTATCCAAGGCGCGCGATCGAATCCCGAATCAGCGAGCGCACGCTCGATGCCGCCCGCCATGCTGGACAAGCGCCAGCGCGCCTGCCAAGGGCGTTGCTGCATTGCAACATGACCCGGCCCCGGATCGCCTGCAACTGGTATCTCGGGCGCGCTGTTGGTCGCCATGGAACCGATTGAAAGGAAGCTGCGCCAGATGGCAAGCACTGATGGAGCTGGCACTGGAACGGTCGTCACCCGTTTCGCCCCCTCGCCGACCGGATACCTTCACCTGGGCGGAGCCCGGACCGCCTTGTTCAACTGGCTGTTTGCACGCCACCATGGCGGTAAGGCGCTTCTGCGGATCGAGGACACAGACAAGAAGCGTTCGACCCAGGATGCGATCGACAAGATCATCGAGGGCCTCGACTGGCTCGGCCTCGATTATGACGACGAGCCCTTGTTCCAGTCACAGCGCGCCGAGCGTCATGTTGAGGTCGCCAATAAGCTGCTGGCCGCCGGGCACGCCTACAGATGCTACGCCACTCCGGAAGAACTGGAAACGATGCGCGCGGAACAGCGCGCCAACAAGCAGCCCCAGCGTTACGACGGGCGCTGGCGTGACCGCGATCCGTCCGAAGCACCTGAGGGAGCGCCCTTCGTCGTCCGCCTCAAGACCCTGACCGAGGGCGAGACCCGGATTGTCGACGCGGTCCAGGGCGAAGTTACTGTTCGCAATGCCGAAATCGATGATTATGTCCTGTTGCGCGCCGACGGCACACCAACCTACATGCTGGCGGTGGTGGTCGATGATCACGACATGGGCTGCACCCATATAATCCGCGGCGACGACCATCTCAACAACGCGTTCCGCCAACTGCCAGTCATCCATGCGATGAATGAGATTGAGGGGGGCTGGCAGGTGCCGGTCTATGCCCATATTCCGCTGATCCACGGCACAGACGGAGCCAAGCTGTCCAAGCGGCATGGCGCAGTCGGCGTCGAAGCCTACCGCGACGAGATGGGCGTGCTGCCCGAAGCCTTGTTCAATTACCTTCTCCGGCTCGGCTGGGGCCACGGCGACCACGAAGAGTTCACCAAGGCGCAGGCGATCGAGCTCTTTACCCTTGATGGTGTGGGCAAGAGCGCCTCGCGCTTCGACACCAAGAAGCTTCTCAACCTCAACGGCTACCATATTCGCGAAGCCGATAACGGACGTCTCTCCAAGCTGGTGGCGGAACGAATTGGGCCAAAGGCAGACGAGGAACTGCTGGCAAGAGCGATGGATGCCCTGAAAGTGAGGGCCAAGGATCTCAACGAACTGGCCGAAAGTTCGACCTTCCTGTTTGCGACTCGCCCGCTGCAATTGACCGAGAAAGCTGCCGGTCTGCTCGACGACGAGGGGCGCGCCAGATTGCGCGAGGTTCACGAAGCGCTTGCGGCTGAAAATGACTGGACAATCGAAGCCCTCGAAGCCACTACAAAGGCGCTCGCCGAGCGACTTGAACTGGGGCTCGGCAAGCTCGCGCAGCCAATGCGAGCAGCTTTGACGGGGACGACCACGTCTCCTGGAATTTTCGACGTGCTCGTCCTGCTCGGCAGGGAAGAGTCCCTCGCGCGGATCGACGCGCAGGCGACCCCCACCGAATAGGCCGAGCGACAACAATTTGTAGGAGAACAAGTATGGCAGACACGGCAAAGCTGGAGCTGAACGGCCAGACGCACGAATTTCCGGTCCACCAGGGCACCACCGGTCCGGACGTGGTCGACATTCGCAAGCTGTACGGGGCAACCGGTGCCTTCACCTTCGATCCGGGTTACAAGTCGACCGCCAGCTGTGAAAGCGCGCTGACCTATATTGACGGCAATGAAGGCGTGCTGCTCCACCGGGGATATCCCATTGGGCAACTGGCCGAGAATTCCAGCTTCATGGAAGTCAGCTACCTGTTGCTAAATGGCGAGCTTCCGAAGAGCGATGAACTCGACGATTTCACCTATACCATCACCCGCCACACCATGCTGCATGACCAGCTGCGCCAGTTCTACCAGGGCTTCCGCCGCGATGCGCACCCGATGGCGATCATGTGCGGCGTGGTCGGCGCGCTGTCGGCATTCTACCACGACAGCACGGATATTTCGGACCCCGAGCACCGCAAGATATCCAGCCACCGGTTGATTGCGAAGATGCCGACCATCGCGGCCTGGGCGTATAAATACTCCATCGGCCAGCCATTCATGCAGCCGAGCAATGACCTCAGCTACACCGGCAATTTCCTGCGCATGACCTTTGGCGTTCCGGCCGAGGAGTACGAGGTGCACCCGGCGATCGAAAAGGCCATGGACCGGATATTCATCCTCCATGCCGACCACGAACAGAATGCCTCCACCTCGACCGTGCGACTGGCCGGTTCGTCCGGCGCCAACCCGTTCGCTTGCATCGCCGCCGGCATTGCCTGCCTGTGGGGCCCGGCGCATGGCGGAGCCAACGAGGCCGCGCTCAACATGCTGCAGGAAATCGGCACGCCGGACAAGATTCCGCACTATATCGAGCGCGCCAAGGACAAGAATGACCCGTTCCGCCTGATGGGCTTCGGCCACCGCGTCTACAAGAACTACGATCCGCGCGCGACTGTGATGCAGCAGACCTTGCGCGAAGTGTTCGAAGCGCTGGACGTCAAGGATCCGGTTTTCGAAGTCGCCTTGCAGCTCGAGGAAATTGCGCTCAACGACGATTACTTCAAGGAAAAGAAGCTGTTTCCGAATGTCGATTTTTATTCCGGCATCATCCTCAGCTCGATCGGCTTCCCGACCACGATGTTCACCGCGCTGTTCGCCCTCGCCCGAACTGTCGGCTGGGTGGCACAGTGGAACGAGATGATCTCCGATCCAGGCCAGGTCATCGGTCGCCCCCGCCAGCTCTACACCGGCCCGACCGAACGCGACTACATTCCAATCGACAAGCGCTAGGCGGCAATCCCGGATGAAGCTAACCGGGTTCTTGCTCCAGGTATTGGGCCTGACCATGCTCCTGACAGGGGCATGGTGGGTTTTGCAAGGCCTGGGATGGGCCGGTGACCCGGCCTCCAGCTATATTTCCGGTCGGCAGGAATGGGCCTTCATCGGCGCAGCCGTGTTCGCGCTGGGTGGAGTGATCTTCGGGCTGTCGCGGCGATATCGCGACTGATCGTCCGCGCTATTCGCTTTCGGACACAGGTAGGGTCAAGGTGAAGGATGCACCCTTACCCACCGTGCTCTTTACCTTGAGGTCGCCGCCCATGGCACGGGCCAGCGTACGCGAGATGTAGAGACCAAGCCCCGACCCGCCATCTCCGCTGCGGCCGAGCCTCTCGAATTTTTCGAAGATCGCGCCCTGCTGGTCTTTCTCGATCCCAGGCCCCTGGTCGGTTACGCGGGCGCCAGCGCGCTTTGCGCTGCGGGCCAATTCGACACGGATGGTGGACCCTTCGGGCGAATAGCGGATGGCGTTGCCGATCAGGTTGAGCAGCACCTGCAGAACGCGACGAAATTCGCCGATGGCGGGGCAACTCTCACCCCGGTCTGGCACTTCGATCGTGATGCCCTTCTCCTGCGCCGACACGCCGAGGATCCCGGCCGCCTGCCGCACGACATCGACCATATCGATCTTGTCCGGCGCGGTCGAAAAGTCCTTTGATTCGATCACTTCGAGATCGGCAAGATCGTCAATCAGCGACAGCAGATGCTGCCCGGCCGATGCGATATCGGCCGCATAGTCGCTATATTCGTCGGCCAGTGGCCCGGCGAGCTTGGTGCGGATGGTTTCGGCGTTGGCGATAATGCGGGATATCGGCTGACGCAGGACTGGGGAGAGATCCCGTCCCATGCGTGCCTGAACCTGCATATTGTTGTCGCGCCGCGAATTGGTGCGCGGAACCCATGCCCGGTTGGCGACGAGGTAAAGTTCGAATCCCTCACTACCCGGCTCCGCCGAACCCAAAGGTATCAAGCGCACGGTCCAGCGGCGGGGGCTCTTCTCGATCTCGCAATGCGACTGGTCGAGCAATCGCCAGTGCATCGGCTGGGCATGCTGATTGCCGGGAAAGGTCACGAAATCGGTCCACGGACGCCGGGGGCTTGCCTCGATCGCTGCGACCAATTGCTGCAGGTCTTCAGCCTCGCTCACGACCGTGAGGATGCGTTGCTGGGGATCGAGTCGCGCGTGGAGCTCGGCCAGCGCATTGTCGATGGCATCGCGGCGAATGGCGGCATCACCGCTGCCCTGTTCTGCGGGATTGGAAGTCTGCCAGGTTTGTATTGCGATCGAGCAACCTCGCTCGGTCTTCCCCGCATAGGGCGTGACCTCGACCCATGCGGTAACCCGCTCGGTGCCATCGAAAGCGCGAATGGTCCGCGCCAGCTTCAAGTCCATTTCGCGCGATTTGCGAACCAATTGCCGCAATTCGTGAACCGCAATTGTGCCGGGAATGTCTCCGCCGCAATTGCGCTGGAGCGCGGCCAAAGGCTCATCGGCTTCAACCAGGCGATCCTCGGCGTCGGTACGCGCCTTGGCAATCAGGGCATTACGAGCGCGGGACACCGATCAGTCGGCCTGCCACCCGGCCGAGGAATCGAGGATCGCACGGGCCCGGTCTACCCGGAGTTGCGCGAATCCTTCAGGCAGTGACACATCGGGATGAAGATAGAGAAACTGTTCGCTTACCTCTTTCGAGTTGAGGCCGGCACTGCGCAGCGCGAGCGCAAGACGCGCCATCTGGCGGTCATTGGTTGAAAGCGCCACCACATCACGGTGCTGCTGCGAAATCGATGCCAACGCAGTCAGGAACAGCGCTGAACCCGAATGAGAGATCGACAGCGCAGCGCGCGCACCGCCACCCATGCCTTCGACAAGGCGGGTCAGCAGACCGAGCCGACTGCGGCTTTCGTCGAAACTCTTGCGCAATTTGGCTTCGACACGGTCAATGACCGGTTTGCCCAGCCCTTCGGAATACTCGTGCCAGCTTGTCAGTGCCTGGTGAAACAAGTCCGCCGGAAGCTCCATGAGCGGCAGGTACATGCGCTTCTGATGTTGAGTAAAGCGGGCCTGGCTCGCCAGTGCATGCATGGCCAGAGTGGCGGTCTCGACCTCATCCGACGCGATTAGTGACTGCAAGAGCGGCGACAGAACCGGATCGATCGAACTGCGACTTCGCAATCTCTGTGCCAGATGGCACTCGATAGCGAGGGCGTGGCAATGGGCGAGAAAGCCCGGACCCGAGGCTATGGCGGTAGCCAGTTCTGCGGCGTTACGCGAAGCAAATCCGTGCGGGCTCGCCTCGTCGACCACTTCGGCCTGCGCTTCGAGCATCTGATGTGCGACGCTCGTGATCATGCCCCGCACACCTGCCACGATCTCGTCGCTGAACAGCGAATGGTCGTGATTGGCGAGAAGATGGCCGAGAATCGGCTCCACCGTCCCGAGCACCACATCGCCATGCGCGAGTTCCTCGCGCAGCACAGCCTCGACAGGGGCTTCCGCAGATACAGGGTTGTCAGCTTTGGTCATCGCAGCCTCGATCATCGGCCACACATAGCGCCCTATGGTTAAACGTGCGTTATTGCTGCCCGGTTTCGCATATTAAGCACAATCACGCCGAGCGCGAGGGCAGTTAAAGCGGCTGGGCCTGCGATCCATTGCTCTGCCGTACCAGCAACCGCGCAACCCAGCCAGAACGGCCAGCGGTCCTGGAAAATTCGGCCTGATCGTCCCGGCTCGCGGCTGGCGATAAGCCATGACGCCCAGGCCACCACCGCGATATAAATACTTGATTGCCATGACGTTTCCGACGCCAAGCCGAGGCCCAGACCGATCACGCCCAACGCTTCGAGCGGCAACAGTTTCAAGGCGGAGGACCAGGTCGGCGCGGGTACGGAATAGACCAGCGGATTGCTCAACTGGCGCAGCGAGAACCACGCGCGGGCGAGAATGCTGGCCAGCGCAATAAGCGCCAATGCATACGCGGGATGGTCAGAATAGAGGCTCACTCCAGCGGAAAAAGTCAGCAGAATGCTGGCTACGCCGCCTGCAAATACAATGTTGGGCCGATCTACCAGCCAGTGCCGGAGCCTTTCGGCGCGCCCACGCATCGCCGCAATGTCTTGTTCTCCGGTATCTGGAGACTTGGCCAGTTGCGGCGGTTTGACAGAATGAAGGCTCCATCTGTCCTGGGCCAGCCATGGTTCCGGCAAAGCCACTTCGCGTATCCGGGCAATCCGGGCCGCACGCAGCAACGCAGAAGCAGGTGCGATATCTTCGCCGAGCGCATCCAGACCTTCCAACACCCGACCGGGAATGACCATGGCGCCAGCCCAGCAATAGTCACGGTCTAGCCGTTCGAAACCGGCCGGCTCTCCCTGTTCGGCCGGCAATCGCAGGACAACCGGGCCATCGGACAATAGGTCGAACCCGGAAGGGTCGGCAATCAACAGCCCCTCCGCCAGCACGAGCAATTGATCGTCCTGCCGCAATCCGCCCAGCAACTGTCTCCCCCGTTGGATCAGCCGGAAGCGCGCTCCGCCTTTTTCCGCCAGGCGCTGGGCCGCAATGGCCAGTTCGTCCTGTTGGGAGGTGAATAGCCAGATTGAGCGGCATCCTAACGCCAGAGCAGCGTCAACCTGCCGTTCCAACACGCTGGTCCCGCCGACAAGGCGACGACCGGACGCAGCGGAACCAACCGGCGCATCGAGCGTGAGCAATGCAGTTCTTGACGGAGTGTCTGGAGCCATCGCGCCCGCAGCGATACGGCGCGGGCGACGCGATTGGCAAGTCGGTGGCGGTGTTAGTCCGCCGAATCGAATTTTCGCACGAAACCAGCGAGCTTGCGTAGGATCACGGGATCACCAGGCGCGGATTCGATTGCTTCCTGGGCCAGCGCCATCAGTGGCTCGGCATGGAAACTGGCGGCAAGGCCCTTGATTCGCTGCGCAGCAACGATCCAGTTGCCGTCACAACGGGCGCGGGACAACAGATCCACCTGCTGTTCCACGCTTTCACGAAATGCTTCGCGCAATTCAGCGTGCAGCGCGGCATCTTCCCCGGCCGCCGCCGCCAATGTTGCAGAAAAGGCACCATTTTCGAAAGCCATTCCTGCCCGATAGCGCCAACACAGTTAATGGAGGGTTTAATACTGGCCATAAAGTGATAGAATCGCTGGCATGAGCGGGGGTCATCATATGCGGGCTGTCGGCGCTTCTGGCGAAGACAACACCGCGAAATCGCACGGCGAAGAGTTCGACGAGCTCGTTCTCGACACGCCGGTTTCGGAAGACACGGAATTCTACGAGGATTGGGAAGAGGAACCGCAACCGCGCAATCGCGCCTGGTTGCTGCCCACTATTGCCCTGGCAATAGTGCTTGGATGGACAGTTTTCTTCGGCTGGGTCCGGTTCGACGCAATCCTTGCCGGGTCTACACCCGGCCAATGGATCGACTGGATAGTGCAATGGTCTGTCCCGGTCCTCCTGATCGTGACGCTATGGCTGCTAGTTCAGCGCAACAGCACCCGCGAGGCCAATCGCTACGGGCAGGCAGCCAGCGCGCTGTCCGCGGAATCGCAAAGGCTCGAAACAAGGCTCTCGATCGTGAATCGCGAACTCAGCCTTGCCCGCGACTTTTTGGGGTCGCAGGGGCTAGAGCTGGAATCGCTCGGCCGTGTCGCGAGCGAACGGCTGAGCGAACATGCCGACCGGCTGCAGTCGCTCGTCCGCACAAATTCCGACCAGGTCGAACAGATCGCCAGCGTCAGCACAACCGCTCTCGAGAACATGGACAAACTGCGTGACGACTTGCCGGTCATCGCCAATTCCGCGCGCGATGTAGCCAATAATATTGCCCACGCCGGAGGCACCGCCGAGGGTCAGATCGAACGCTTGGTTGGCGGGTTCGAGCGTCTCAACGAATTCGGTGCCACGAGCGAACGGCAGGTGGCAGCGCTCAGCGAACAGGTCGAAGCAACGCTCGCTGCATTCGAAGCGCAGGCGACACAAATGGAAGAAATTACTTCCGCCCGTTTTGCCGCGCTGCGTGAGAAAAGCGAGGAATTCCGGGGCGAACTCGACAGCCGCGAGGTCGAAAGCCTGGCTGGCTTGCGGCGTCGTGCCGACCAGCTGGCAGGGGAACTTGCATCTAGCCGGACCGAACTTGAAGAGCAGGAAGAAGAAGCGCTGCGTTCGATGCGCGCGCGGCTTACCGGCCTACGAAGCGAAAGCGAAACAATCGCCCGATCAATCCGCGACGGCGAGGAAGAAGCTCGCGGCCTGTGGGTTTCCCAAATCGAGGCCATGAAGGAACGGCTTGGCGAAGCAGTCGAGCAAATCCGGAAGATCGATGAACAGGCGCTCGCGCACGCGCAGAAGAAGCTGCAGGGTCTTCGCGACGAGGCTGCGGCGGTCGATGCCAAGCTGACCGACCGCAACCGCTTCTTTCACGCCGAGATGGGCGTACGCCGCGACGCGCTCGAAAGCGCGGAGCAGCAGGCACTCGAAGCGCTGCGCGAACAACTCGAAGCGATCGATACGGAGCTCGCGGCGCGGCGTGAGCGGCAGCTGGAGCAAGTCCGCGCCTTCGCACAAAGCACCGCCGCGGTTACCGCCCAGGTCGGCGACCTGACCGAACAAATCGAATCGCTCGCTACGCATGGCGCGGAAACACAGCGCGGAATGCTCGAAACAAGCGAAGCGATGGCTCGCAATCTAGCCTCCGGCCGTGATGACATAACGGCCACCAGGGGTGTGATCGATGAACTGACCGAAGCCTGCGTGCGCCTACTCGAATTGATCCGGGCCAGCGCACAACACAGCCGGGACGATCTACCGTCGGCAATCGGTGTTGCCGAAGAACGTCTTGCGGCCGCCCGCGATGCCTCCGAGGCTCTCGGCGTGATGCTTGAAACCGGGGTCGCCCGCTCCGAAGCCATCTCCAATTACGTCATCTCTGCCAACGAAAATGGTAATGCGCTGGACACGCGTACCGACTCACTCGAAACTCGATTGAGAACACTTGCAGGCAATTTCGCCAGCGAGATCAGCCAGCTTCGCGAGACCCTGGCGACGCTCGAAGACGACAGCGAGCGTGTTGCTGAAGTAAGCAAGAAGGCGCTGCACGAAGGGCTCGAGACCTTGCAGAACAAACTACGCGAAGCGCTGGCGCTCGCCGGAGACGCAAGCAACGAAGAGATCGACCGTATCGCCGCGGGTATCGGGGAACGAGCCGCAAGTGCCATCGACCGTGCGGTGCGGGAACAATCCAACTCTGCAATCGCGCAGCTCGACGAAGCAGCATCGCGTTCGTCCACAACCGCCCGTGAAGCGGCAGTGCAATTGCGCGATCAGCTCTCGCTAGTAAACGAACTGGCCGGCAATCTTGAAAACCGGGTCGCTCTCGCGCGAGAACGGGCCGAGGAGCAGGTCGACAATGATTTCGCCCGTCGCGTCGCGCTGATTACCGAATCTCTGAACTCCAATGCCATCGATATCGCCAAGTCACTCTCGACCGAGGTGACCGATACGGCGTGGACGAGCTATCTGCGCGGCGATCGCGGCATCTTTACGCGGCGCGCGGTCTCGCTCCTTTCCAACAGTGAAGCGCGTGAAATAGCCGAGCTGTTCGATGCGGACATGGAATTCCGCGATCACGTCAGCCGCTACATTCACGATTTCGAGGCCATGCTGCGGACGATGCTTTCGACCCGCGACGGCAATGCAATCGGGGTAACGCTGCTCAGCAGCGACATGGGCAAGCTGTATGTGGCGCTAGCGCAGGCGATTGAACGTCTGCGTAGTGAATGATGACGAGCTAACCCGTCCGCCTCGTGGTTCCGAACAGGTCGATCATCTCGACCGTGATCCACTGATATTCCCAGTTGAGAACCCATAGCGCGGTCAGCAACAGCGACAGGATCGTTGCGCGTACAGCCACCCTGGCGGGGCGGAAATTGGCTGGCGCACTGTCAGCCTGGCCCGGCACCTTCTCCACCCCCAACTCATCTGCCGTGCGGATTCCGAAAGGCAGAAGGATGAAGGCCGACATTACCCAGAACAGCGCGTAGATCGCTATGATGGAAGTCCAGGCCATGTCCGTTCAACCTTGTGCCAGCATTACCTTGACCTGCGGCTTCTTGCCCGACCAGCGCGAGGCTGCGCGACGGGCAGCGAGCCTGGCCGCTTCGATCACGGCATCGCGATCCTTTGCACTCTTCCCACGCAGGCGTTTGAGAGCGGACACGATATCGGCCTCCGCCTCGGCGACGAAGTCGGCGTAATCCTCATCCAGCGGCAGGCCCATGCCTTCCACCTGAGGTCGCCCTTTTGCGTCGAGGACGACCATGACCACGCCATTGTGCGCCAGGCGGCGGCGCATGACGATGCTTTCCCCGTCAGCGGGTACGATGATGTCCCCATCCAGCACCAGCCTGCCGGTCGGGACTTGCGCGATCTTGCCCGGCGCGCCGGGAGCCAGGCGGACTATGTCGCCATTGGACTGGAATGTGCAGTGGTCGATTCCTTCGGCCTGCCCGAAACGACACTGCTCCTGCATGTGGCGTATTTCGCCATGAACCGGCACGAGGATGTCCGGACGCAGCCATTCGTAGAGCGCAGCGAGTTCCGGTCTCCCCGGATGGCCCGAAACGTGGATCATGCTTTGACGATCGCTCACCATGATGACGCCCCGCTCCGCAAGCCGGTTCTGGACCTTGCCAATGCTGATCTCGTTGCCCGGGATCTGCTTGGACGAGAAGATCACCGTGTCGCCTTCGAC
>SHLU01000025.1 GCA_004282995.1 Sphingomonadaceae bacterium | reverse complement strand
GATATGCTTGTGCGCTATGCGACGGCGCAGGATCGGCTGCTGGAAATCGCGGCGCAACTGGTCCGACCCGGAGGACGACTGGTATTTGTAACCTGTTCCCTACTCGACGCGGAGGGACCAGACAGGCTCGCAGAATTCCTCGAAAAGCACCCGCAATGGCAGGCCGACAAGCTGGATCTCCCGCTGGGAAGCGCTCGGGGGCAAGGAATGCGCCTGACCCCGTTTCATGACGGTACGGACGGGTTCTTCATCGCGCGTGCAGCGTTGCCATGCTAGGCAGGGCCGATATGGTTGCCCGATCGACCCTTGCGAATTTCCGCTGGAAGGAAACTGTAATGCGCTACGCTCCTGTTGCTGCCGTCCTGTCTCTGTTTCTGGCTGTACAGTCGAGCGTTGGCGGGGCGACCGACCCTGTTCCTGATCCGCGCGCGGCCCAGTTGGTGGCCGAAGGGCGCGCAGCGCTCGAAGCAGGCCAGCCGCAACGCGCCATTGATGCGTTTGAAACCGCGCTAGCAATCGATCCGGCTTATACGCCGATCTATCTCGACCTGGCCGAGGCCGCGCGCCGCGAAGGGCTGCAAGGCAAGGCTATAGGTTATTACCGCGAAACCCTGAGCCGCGATCCTGACAATTATGCCGCGATCTCAGGGGAGGGAGAGGCTCTGGTGGAGAAGGGTGCAGTCGCGAAAGCACGCGGAAACCTCTCGCGCTTGCGCGCGCTGTGCGGCGAAGATTGTGCCGAGACGCAGGAACTTGCCGTAGCGATTTCCCGGGGGCCGCAGCAACGTGTCCTCACCGCCGAAGCGGTGATGCCCGATGCCCAAGTGACGCAAAACTGAATTCGCCACCGGCGTATTACACCAGCGCCGCAAATTCCTTGACGACCGCACGATAGACGTCGCGCTTGAACGGCACGATCAGATCCGGCAGCGCCTCGGGCTCGACCCATTCCCATTCGCAGAATTCGGGCGGATCATGCGCCTCGATATTAATATCGCTGTCTTTGCCCTTGAACCGGGCCAGAAACCAGTGCTGCTCCTGTCCACGATACTTGCCGCCCCATAGCTTGCCGTGCAGTTCAGGTGGCAAATCATAGCGGACGGGGTAGGGCATCCGGGCGATGATATCGACCAGATCGCGACTGACACCGGTTTCCTCTTCCAGTTCGCGCAGTGCGGCTTCTTCCTCGGTCTCTCCCGGATCGATCCCGCCCTGTGGCATCTGCCATGCACCAAGGTTCTTCGAATCGATCCGCTGGGCGGCGAACACCCTGCCTTCGCGGTTGGCGAGCATCACGCCGGCACAGCGGCGGTAAGCGAGCGTTTCGGCCATCATCGCACACCCCTTTCAAGAAGCATCCGCATGGCGGCGAATATAGTTTCCAGATCCTTCTGCGTTCCCGGGACCGCCCTGCGTAAATTGGTGAAACTGTGCGTGACCCCCTTCATCTCGAGAAAAACGTGATCGATCCCCGCCTTCGCCAGGGCAGCGCCGTAATCACGGCCCGAATCGCGGATCGGATCCAATCCGGCGGTAACCAGAACCGTGGGCGGCGTATCCTCGTGCCTTCCAAGGATCGGCATCGCTCGCGGATCGGACTTGTCGGGCTTGTAGGCAGCTTCAAAGAACTCGATCGCTGTGCGCGTCAGCACAAATCCATCGGCGAAGGCTTCGATGCTGGCCGAGCCAGAGCTGTCGCTGGCCAGCGGAAATATCGGCACCTGCAACAGGACGGGACAATCGGCAGGATCCTGCGCCAGCGATTGGCTCACGACGATGGCAGCATTACCGCCAGCGCTATCGCCGATGGGAATGATGCCGCTGGCCCTGCGGTCGAGCGCGTCATGCGATTCGGCCACCCAGCGCGAGGCAGCAATGCAATCCTCGATAGCGGCAGGAAAGGGATGCTCGGGCGCGAGGCGATAGTCGACGGCGACCACCGGCAGGTCCATCTGCGCGGCGATTTCGGTGCACAGATTGTGATGGGTATCGAGATCGCCGATCACGAAGCCGCCGCCATGAAAGAACATGATGATCGGTCCTGCGGCGCGGTCTGCCCGCTTGTCATACAGTCGCAGCGGAATGTCTCCTGCCGGTCCCGGGCAGGAAAGATCGCGCACCACGGCCAGATCGCGCGCTGGCGCATCAGCCATCTGGTGCAACGCCATATAAGCGCCGCGTGCTTCCTCCAGCGAGACTTCGTCAATGGGGGCGCCGCCAGCCTGTTCGAGCAACTGCAGAAACGCCCGCACATCCTCGCGTACGAAAAATTCGGTATCCTGCATCGCCAGTCTCCTATGTGCGCAAAAGGCATAACGCTCTGTGCCTGCGTGTCCACTTGCCGAATAGATGATCTGACAGAAAAACTTGATTGCCCGTGATGATAGGCGCACCTAGGTGCCAGCCCGACCGATGTTTGGCGCGCGTTTGCGGCGCGTGAAGAGGAATGAATATGGCTACCCAGGCGGCGCATAGCCCCGATTCCCCCCAATCACCTGATGCTGTGGTTGTCCGCTTTGCGGGCGATAGCGGTGACGGGATGCAGTTGACGGGCGGCCAATTTACGCTTTCAACTGCGCTTGCGGGCAATGATCTCGCGACCTTCCCGGATTTCCCGGCCGAAATCCGCGCGCCTCAGGGCACGCTGTTCGGCGTGTCGGCTTTTCAGATCAATTTCGGCAGTCGCGAGATTTCGACTGCAGGCGATGCGCCCGATGTGCTGGTGGCGATGAACCCCGCGGCGCTCAAAGTGAACCTTTCGGCGCTCAAGCCGGGCGGATTGATCATTGCCGACACCGGTGAGTTTACCAAGCGCAACCTCGACAAGGCCAAGTACGAGACGAACCCGCTGGAAGACGGAAGCCTGGCGAAATACAAGCTGCTGGCTTTTGATATCAGTGCGCTGACGATTGAGGCGGTCAAGGAATTTGGCCTTGGCAACAAGGATGCGCTGCGGTCGAAAAACATGTGGACGCTGGGCCTGGCGCTTTGGATGTTCGACCGTTCGCGCGAGCCGATCCACGACTGGCTCAACCATAAATTCCGCAACAAACCGGATATCGCCAAAGCCAATATCGCTGCACTGGATGCCGGGCACGCTTATGGCGAGACAGCCGAGCTGGCCGGCCCGCTTCAGCAGGTGCATATCCCCCCCAATCCGACCGCGCCGGGGCTCTATCGGACCATTACCGGGGCCGAATCGGTTTCGCTCGGCCTCGTCGCAGGAGCGCAACTGGCCGAACTGCCGATGTTTTTCGGCGGATATCCGATCACTCCGGCGAGCGCGATCCTGCACCACCTGGCGCGGCTCAAGGAATATGGTGTCACCACATTCCAGGCCGAGGACGAGATTGCCGCCATCTGCGCTGCTATCGGCGCAAGCTGGGCGGGCAGCCTGGGGGTGACCTCGTCATCCGGCCCGGGTATCGCCCTGAAGGGCGAGGCGATGGGCCTTGCCATCATGACTGAACTGCCGCTGGTAATCGTCAACTCGCAGCGCGGCGGCCCGTCGACGGGTTTGCCAACCAAGACCGAGCAGAGTGATCTTTACCAGGCCATTTATGGTCGCAACGGCGATGCACCGATGCCCGTCATTTCTGCGCGCAGCCCCTCCGATGCGTTCGAATGCGCAATCGAGGCCGTGCGGATTGCGGTGCATTACATGACGCCTGTTATGCTGCTGACCGATGGCTATATTGCCAATGCCGCCGAGCCGTGGAAGGTGCCCGATCCGGCCAGTTACGAGCCGTTCCCCGTCAACTTCATGACCGAACGACGCGGCGAGCAATTGCTGCCTTACAAGCGCAACGAGAAGGGCGCACGCCCGTGGATCAAGCCCGGAACTCCCGATCTGATGCACCGCATCGGCGGGATCGAGAAGCACGAGGAAACCGGCAATATCGATTACTCGCCTGACAACCATCAAGCGATGACCGATGCCCGCAAGGCCAAGATCGACAATATCGCAGTGCCTGACCAGGAAGTTTCGGTCGGCCAGGAAGGCGGCAGTCTTGCAGTGGTCGGTTGGGGCAGCACCTACGGTCCGATCCACCAAGCCGTAAATCGCAGCCGCGCCAAGGGAATGGATGTCAGTCAGATACACGTCCGCAATATTTGGCCGCTGCCCGCCAATCTCGGCGCGTTGCTCAAGAGCTATGACCATGTGCTGGTGCCGGAAATGAACACCGGTCAATTCAAGACCGTTTTGCGCGACCAGTATCTGGTCGATGCACAGCCGCTGACCAAGACCAGCGGCCAGCCGTTCCAGATTGCCGAACTGGAGGCGGAAATTGCCAAGTTCTTCGATGGCATCGAGGGCAATGAGGGCGGCCAGGTGCCGACCAATGACGATCAATTGCCCACTCGTGAATCCGGCCACGACGACGGCTCCAGCCGCCGCAAAAGCTCACACTAAGTCCCGACAGGCAAGCCCATGAACGCTCCAGTGAAAATCGAAACCACCCTCAAGGATTGGGAAACGGACCAAGAAGTTCGTTGGTGTCCAGGTTGCGGGGATTACGCGATCCTGAAGGCAGTTCAGCGCACGCTGCCCCAGCTGGGCTGCGATCCGAAGAACACCGTTTTCATCAGCGGCATCGGCTGCTCCAGCCGCTTTCCCTATTACATGGAGACCTATGGCTTTCACACTATCCACGGCCGTGCGCCAGCCGTGGCGACGGGGGCCAAGCTGGCCAATCCCGATCTCGATATATGGCTTGTAACCGGTGACGGCGATGGCCTGTCCATCGGCGGCAATCATATGCTGCACGTGCTGCGGCGCAATGTGAACATGCAGATCATGCTGTTCAATAACGAGATTTACGGCCTGACCAAGGGACAGTTCTCGCCCACTAGCCGGATCGGCACGCGCAGCCCCTCGACCCCGGTCGGATCGTTCGATCGTCCCGCCAATCCGGCCAGCTTCGCACTGGGCGCGGGCGCGCGGTTTGTCGGGCGCGGTTTCGACGTGTCGAAAAACCTGCCTGACGTTCTCAAGGCGGCCCATGCTCACAAAGGCGCAGCCTTTATCGAGATCTTCCAGAACTGTATCGTCTACAACAAGGACGTGTTCGAAGATTTTGCAGCGCCTAAGGGTGCGGGCGACCGGCAGTTGTGGCTCGAACATGGCAAGCCGATGCTGTTCGGCGATCCCAAGACAGGTCTCGACAAGGGCATCGCTCTCGACCGCGACGGGCTGCACCTGACCGTGGTCGATGCCACCGAAGATAGCTGGCAGGATGCGGGGGTTCTGGTCCATGATGCGACCAATCGTGTCATCGCCCATATGTTGGTCGAAATGCCTTTCGGTTCGTTCCCGATGGCGCTGGGCGTGATCTATGACGATCCGCGTCCGACCTATGAATCCTCTGTTGCAGAGGAGCGCGAAAAATCGACGGCAGGCAAGCAGGCCAACCTCGCCAAGTTGCTCGGCTCGGGACAGACTTGGACGGTCGACGGGACCGCGGCAGATCCTGTGTGATTGAATTTTCCGACTTTTTTTGAACAATCTTACTGTTGGTGCATTGGTTTACTGAAGGGGGCGCTAATGACTGCGCGCCCAGCAACAGGAGATCATTTATGAAGCGCTTGATAGCGTTCGCCACCACCGCTTCTTTATTCGCCCTTGCAGCGTGCGATTCCGAGGATGTCGAGAACACCGTCGTCGATGATGTTGACGAACTCGTCGACACCGATGCCGAGTTCGATCCCACTGCGCGCGATTACAAACTCGACGACGAGGCTCAAGCCCGTCGGGATGCTTTTGACGAAAATTCCTTCAATGACGAATACGCGGGCTATCGCGATGATGTTGCCAAGGAGAAGGATACCGAAGACAGCTGGGCCAGCGAAAGAGAAGCTGAACAAAGGGCTGCATCTTCGAGCGCTTCCACCGATCGTAGCGCGGAAACCCTCAGTGCGGGTAATTCGACCAACACGGGCAAGACCGGCTCGGGTGGCGATAGCGCCAGTGCGAGCGGTTCTTCTTCAGCCGACACCCTGCCAGCGCGTGATCCCAAGACCAACATGCGCATGCGGGGGTCGATGACCTTCTCCTATCTCGATCGCAACGATGACGGGAAACTCTCGGTCGCCGAATATGCTGTCTGGGCGATCCCGGTTGATCCGAACGAACCCAAGCCGAACGATGCTCTCAAGCCCTATGTGACGCCGGACCAGGCAAACAAGGCGGCAGACAGTTTCTTCTATTATGATCGCGACGGTGACACCTATCTCGATCGAACCGAGTTTATGCGCGCCCGTCTGGGCGAGGACCTCGATCCCAGTGAACGCGCCTGATCGCGCCTGAACGACGATCCAGCGGGGCGGCAGGCACTCCTGTCGCCCCTTTTCTTTTGCGCACTCGCCGTTAACCCTCGGCGGCTATGGATAATCTCACCCACAGCCTTGTAGGCGCGCTGATCGGGCAAGCGGGGCTCAAACAGAAAACCGGGCTGGCTATGCCTGCGCTTATTATCGGTGCGAACCTGCCCGATATCGACGCGGCGTGCTTCTTCTGGCTGGACGGGGTGGAGCATCTCGGCTTCCGGCGTGGGATAACCCACGGTCCGATTGCGCTGGTTCTGCTGCCGCTCATACTGGCCGGGATGCTGTGGGGATATGACCGATGGCAGGCAATGCGCGCTACCCGGTCAGAGGAACGATTGTCAGTCAGCCTCAAATGGCTTTTCCTGCTTAGCTTCATCGGCTGCCTGACCCATTCGGCGCTCGACTGGCTCAATGTCTACGGCATTCGCTTGCTTGAACCGTTCTCCAGCCGCTGGTTCTACGGCGATACGCTGTTCATCATCGATGTCTGGCTGTGGGTGCTTCTGGGCGCTGCGACATGGTGGTCGCTGCGAAAGGAGAAACAGGGTGCTGAGTGGGCCCGGCCTGCTCGCATAGCGCTGAGCATGGCGGGTGTTTATATACTTTCAAATGGCGTCATTACGGGCGTTGCGGAACGCGGCTATGAGCAAGCAGAGCACCGCCACATCATCGCCTCACCCAAGCCCTTTACCTTCTGGGAACGGGAGATGATCACCTATCAGGAACATCCGGCTGGCTGGACTTATCCTTTCCTCGGTGACTGGTCGGTATTCGGCGGCAAAAGAGAGATTCCAGTGCCGTTGGGCGGTCGGACTCCGCTCGAAGCGTGCGCATCCTTGGATGCCGGCTCGCAGGGTGAGCAGGACGCGTTTTGGTTCTGGAGTCGGGTACCTTTCCTCGAATATTGCGAAGATGGAACTACGCTGCTGCGCGATGCGCGGTTCTATGATCCGCTGGCGCGCGGACGGTTTACCGTCAAGCTGCCCAACTCCAGCAAAGCGGAACCTATCGGGGACTAGGTCCGTTACGTGGTCGAGGGGGTAGAATGGCATCACCACAGATCGTCTGGTTCCGCCGCGACCTGCGGATGGCGGATAACCCTGCGCTTTATCATGCAGCGCAAGCGGGGCCGGTAGTGGCGGTCTACGTCCTCGATGACGAACGTCTCGGCGAGGCCCGGCCGGGCGGGGCAGCGCGTTGGTGGTTGCACCATTCGCTTGAAAGCCTTGGACGCAGTTTCGGAAACCGCCATTCGAAAATTGTGCTGCGGCGCGGCGATGCGGTGCAGGAGTTGTTGGGGATTGCCCACGCGATCGGGGCCGAAACCATCCACGCCAATCGCCATTACGAACCGTGGTGGAAGCATGTCGAGAGCGAGCTGGCCGCCGAAATCGACCTTCAGCTATATGACGCCAACTATCTCTTTCCGCCCGGCTGCATCACCACTGGCTCGGGCGGTCCTTACAAGATCTACACGCCCTTCGCACGTTCTGCGCTCGAGCAGATGCCACCCCGCGACGAACTGCCCGAGCCCGAAACCCTGTCGTCACTCGACGAATGGCCCGCCAGCGACGATCTCGCCGATTGGAAATTGCTCCCCACCAAGCCCGACTGGGCGGAGGGACTGCGCGATTTCTGGCAGGTAGGCGAGGCGGCCGCGCACGAGCGGCTCGAATGGTGGAGCGATCAAGTCAGCGAGTATGACGAGGGCCGCAATCTGCCTTCGGTGGACCAATCGAGCCGGCTCTCCCCGCACCTCCATCATGGCGAAATTTCACCGGTACAGATCTGGCACTCCTTCAAGGACAAGCGCTCCGCCGGTTGGAAGACCTTCGAAAAAGAGCTGCTGTGGCGCGATTACGCGCAGAATGTCATCTGCCAGTTTCCCGACTATCCGCGACAAAGCTACCGCGAAACTTTCGACGATCTCGAGTGGCGCAATCCCGATAGGGGCCATCTGATCGAAGGCGATCTTGAAGCCTGGCAACAGGGTCGCACAGGCTACCCGATCGTCGATGCCGGGATGCGACAACTGTGGCAGACCGGCTGGATGCACAACCGCGTCCGGATGATCGCTGCCAGTTTTCTGATCAAGCACCTGCTGATCGACTGGCGCCATGGCGAGCGCTGGTTCTGGGATTGCCTGGTCGATGCCGACTACGGCAGCAACGGAACCAATTGGCAATGGGTCAGCGGTACAGGCGTTGATTCCAATATGTTCAGCCGCATCATGGCTCCGTTGACGCAAAGCGAGAAGTTCGACGCCGCTGGCTATATACGCACGTATGTGCCCGAACTTGCTGACTTACCCGATGAAATCATTCACGACCCCGAGGCACACGGGTGCAAACCCGAGAGCTATCCCGCCAAGATTATCGCTCACAAGGAGGGGCGCGAACGCGCGCTGGAAGCCTATCGCGCAATGAAGGGGCGCTGAGGCCACGCGACAGACTTGCCCGGCCCATGACTGCGCGGCATAGGCTGACATCATGAATGCAACAGGTGGCAGGCGCGGAGCGGAATTGCTCGATAGAGCGGCAAGGTTCGAAACCGCGCCGGGGCTTCTGGCGCGAATCCTTGCGCCTGGTTTCGGAAAGCTGCTCGACCAGATCGACCGTGGGCTGGAACAGGGGTCGATCCTGGGCCATCTGCCTGACGGAACGACACGGTTGCTTGGTGGTCGCAATCCGGGTTTCGACGCGGTTATTCATTTGAAAAGCTGGATGGGACTGGTGCGGCTCGCAACCAGCGGTTCGATTGGCTGGTATCAGGCGTGGGAAGCGGGCGAATGGGAAAGCCCCGACCTCGTGCCGGTATTCGCGGTGTTCGGGCAGAATGCCTTGACGCTCAAAAGCACAGGTCGCGCCAAGAGCTTGTGGCGCCGCGCCTTGCGGCAGGCGCATCTCCTCAATGCCAATACGCGCGAAGGATCAGAGCGTAATATCCAGGCGCATTATGACCTCGGCAATGACTTCTATGCCGCGTGGCTGGGTGGGACGATGACATACTCGAGCGCGCTGTTCGATGGGGGAGATACGCGCGACCTCGATGCCGGACAGCATCACAAGATTGCCGCCGTGCTCGACCGGCTCGACTTGAACGCTGGCGATCGGGTGCTGGAAATCGGCTGCGGTTGGGGAACTCTTGCACATGCAGCGGCCGAGCGCGGTGTCAGCGTCGATGCCATCAGCCTGTCCGAGCGGCAGCTGGAATGGGCGCGGCATCATGGCGAGGGATATGACGGGCTGCGTTTGCTCAAGCAGGATTATCGCGACACCGGGCTGGATGCGCCCGGTCGATATGATGCCATCGCCAGTGTCGAGATGGTCGAGGCGCTGGGGCATGAATACTGGTCCACCTACATGGATTGCATCGCGCGCAATCTGAAACCTGGCGGGCGTGCAGCGCTGCAATACATCTCAATGCGGGATGAATTGTTCGAAGATTATGCTGCCAGCGCGGATTTCATCCAGGCGTATGTATTTCCCGGCGGATTGCTGATCCGTACCAGCGAGTTTCGGAGCCTAGCCGAACAGCGTGGGCTGCAATGGCGCGATCAGCACGATTTTGGCGTCGACTACGCCGAAACGCTGAAGGCTTGGCGCGAAAATTTCGAGTTGGCAGCGCAGCAAGGTTCCTTGCCCGACGGGTTCGACGATCGGTTTGTGCAGTTGTGGCGCTTCTACCTGCAATATTGCGAGGGGGGCTTTCGGTCAGGAAGCATCGATGTTCACCAGGTGACGCTGGTTAAAGAGGATTAGGCGCAATTGCGCCCGGGGGAGAACACATGATCAAGTGGGTATTGGGCGCATTGGCGGTTATCGCCGCCATCACGGGCATCGGCTATCTTTCGCTCGACGACGATCAGCGTGCGTTGGTCGCCAACTTGCCCACTGACAGCAATGTATTGTTCTGGTCGGTCGAGCAGCGCGATGCAGCATTTCGCGCCATGGACGCGCTTCCGGTGTTGGCCGAGACACGCACGATTGAAGCCAGTGACGAGCCATATCCCTTGCCCAGGGGACTTCCGCTCCAACTCGATTATGATCTCGATGCCTATTTCGAGAACCAGCGCACCGCTTCACTGGTGATTGTGCATGACGGCAAGATAGTACTCGAACGCTATGGCCTTGGTTTCGGACAAGACGGCAAGTGGACCAGTTTTTCAGTCGCCAAGAGCCTGACCTCGACGATGGTTGGCGCGGCCCTGAGAGACGGCGCGATTGAAAGCATCGAAGATCCTGTCAGCAAATATATCAAGGGCCTTGAAGGATCGCCCTACGAGGACGTTTCGATCAGGCAATTGCTGACCATGACCTCGGGCGTGCGCTGGAACGAAGATTACACCGACCCCAATTCGGATGTCGCGCGGTTTAACGATCACAAGGCTGAAAATGGGCTGGACGCCACCGTTTCGTATATGCGGACTTTGCCGCGCGAGGCTCCGGCGGGTGAGAAGTGGGTTTACAAGACCGGGGAAACCAACCTGATCGGTGTTCTGGTCAGCGAGGCTACCGGCAAGCCATTGGCCGAATATCTCTCAGAGAAGGTGTGGCGCCCGTTCGGAATGGCCCAGGATGCGACTTGGCTGCTTGGTTCTACCGGGCACGAAATCAGCGGTTGCTGCATCCAGGCGACCACCCGCGATATGGCCCGTTTCGGCCTGTTCGTTCTGGGGGGCGGAATGGTCGGCGATACGCGCGTCGTGCCCGAAGGCTGGTTCGCTGCCGCCACGACCAAGCAGGCTGACATTGGCGCACCGGGCAAGGGCTATGGCTATCAATGGTGGACCAATGACGACGGAAGTTTCGCCGCGCAGGGAATTTTCGGGCAGGGCATCTTCATCGATCCAGCGCGAAAGCTGGTGATCGCATCGAATTCCAACTGGCCAACAGCCACGGATCGCGAAGGGGTGGGGGCAGAGCGCGAGGAATTCTATCGCGCAGTCCAGGCTACCATCGACAAGCGCGGTCCGCCGATCATGACGGAACCGACCAAGGCTGCGGCGCCATAGCCGCAGGCCTACGATTCAGCTCAAGGGACGATAGACCATCCCGCTTCGGCCTGTATAGCGCGACAGGATGTCGTCATGGACGATCGGGCTGAGCAGATCGGTGAAGGCGCAGCCGACAATACAATTGTCCCACCAAACGACCCGCGCCATCAGCGACTCGAGTCCGGGCAGCGTCAGCCACACCACCTGACCATCGTGCATCTTGTTGATGGCTGCCGCGCTGAACCCCGATATCGACAGATCGTGCACTACGGTCTGGAACCGGCGCCCGCCAGATGCCCGCATTTGCGACGGGATAGACAGCTTCGTGCGTGGCGCGCAGCGATCCTCCTGCGCGGCAATGGCATAGCGATCATCGGTATCGTACATGGTTGTGTATTCTCTTGCATCGGTGCCCGCTCACATGCGCGACCCGAGGAGAATAGCTTGGCGAGGTTTACCCGCTTATGACGATGGATCGTTAAGACCCGTTAACCGACCCGCTCGCGGTGCGCAGTGGGAATGTCTTCCTGCACCAGCGCGACGATACGGTCCCCGACGACCGAGGGCTCTTTCACTGTCTGCGGATCTTCGCCAGGATAGGCGCGGGCACGCATATCAGTGCGTGTTGCACCCGGATCGACGATGGCAACACGGACATTGCCGATCTTCTCGACTTCGCGGGCATAGCTTTCGAGCAGATTATCGAAGGCCGCCTTACTTGAGGCATAGGCCGACCAATAGGCGCGCGGTTCCGCTCCGACGCTGCTGGTGAGACCGACGACCCGGCCGGCATCTGCTCGCTTGAGAAGCGGATCGAAATTGGCGAGCATTGCCTGCGTGGCCAGCACATTGGTGGTCAGAGCGCGATTAAACTGCTTCTGATCGATCTGCGTAACCGGTGTGAGGTGCGGTAGATAAGCTGCTGATAGAATAAGAAAATCAAGAGCGTCCCAACGGCTGGCAATCGCCGTCGCGAGGCGGGCTACTCCGTCGGGCTCGGTCAGGTCGACAGGAGCGATAGTCGACGATCCGCCATTGGCGTGGATTTCGTCTTCTACGGCCTCAAGTGCCCGGACATCGCGTCCGGTCAGAACGACATGGGCGCCCGCATCCGCGAATGCGCGAGCGGTCGCTGCGCCAATTCCACGCGAGGCACCGGTCACCAGGGCGAGTTTGCCCGCAAGTTGCTTGTTTTCGGTCATTTATGCGACTTTATTAACGGGAAAGGAAAGCTGCGCTCCTTCGCTTTTCTCCCCGCGAAGGTCAGTCAGCGAAGTGGGGTAATCGCCGGTAAAACAAGCGTCGCAGAATTGTGGGCACGCGCTATTGCGCGGCTTGTGCCCGACGGCGCGATAGAGACCGTCGATTGAGACGAAAGCGAGGCTGTCAGCCTTGATGTGCGAACGCATCGGTTCGACATCCATCCGCGCTGCCAGCAGCTTGTCGCGCTCGGGCGTGTCGACCCCGTAATAACAGCTATGCGCAGTTGGCGGACTGGCGACGCGAAAATGCACCTCGACCGCCCCGGCATCGCGCATCATCTGCACGATCTTCATCGAGGTTGTGCCTCGGACGATAGAATCGTCGATCAGGACGATCCGCTTGCCTTCGACAAGGCCGCGATTGGCATTGTGCTTGCGCCGCACGCCAGAATGGCGGGCGCTGTCCGATGGCTGGATGAAGGTACGCCCGACATAGTGACTTCGGATGATGCCCAGTTCGAACGGTAGGCCCGATTCCTGCGCATAGCCGATGGCTGCCGGGACGCCGCTGTCGGGAACCGGCACCACCAGGTCGGCCTCGACCGGCGATTCGATTGCCAATTGCGTGCCGATCGCCTTGCGCGCCTCATAGACGCTGCGCCCGTCGAACACCGAGTCGGGGCGGCTGAAATAGACGTGCTCAAAAATGCATGGGCGCGAGGGGTGATCGCCGAAAGGACGGAAGCTGGTAACCTTACCCTCGAAATCGACCTCGATGAGTTCGCCCGGTTCGACCTGGCGTTCAAATTGCGCGCCGACAATGTCGAAGGCAACCGTTTCCGAAGCGAAGGCCACGGCATCGCCCATCCGGCCCATCTGTAAGGGCCGAATTCCGAGCGGGTCGCGGCAGGCGATCATGCCCTGCGGGGTCATTACGATCAGCGCATAGGCGCCTTCGACCAGGCGCAGCGCGTCGACCAGCCGGTCGCGCAGGGTGGGATAACGGCTGGTGGCGACAAGGTGGATGATGACCTCGGTGTCGCTGGTCGACTGGAAAATCGCGCCCTTTTCCACCAGTTCGCTGCGCAGCGCTTGCGCGTTCGAGATGTTGCCATTGTGCGCGATGGCGAAGCCGCCGCTTGCCAGTTCGGCATAAAGCGGCTGGACATTGCGCAGGCCGGCGCCGCCAGTGGTCGAATACCGAACGTGGCCCGAGGCCATGTGCCCAGGTAATTCGGCAATTGATTCAGGGCTCGAGAAATTTTCTGCCACGTGACCCAGGCCGCGGCGGGTGAAAAACTGCGTGCCGTCGAAACTGCTGATGCCGACGGCTTCCTGGCCGCGATGCTGGAGCGCGTGCAGGCCCAGTGCCGTCGCAGCTGAAGCGTCGTCGCCGGCGTTGACCACGCCGAACACGCCGCACTCTTCGCGCAACTTGTCGCCGAATTCATCATAGAATGGATGTGTTGTGATCATGCTGGACGCGCCTGCTGCTGCATCGTCGTGGGCATCCAATGGCGATGTTGCAGCACGATTACAAGTGTTGTGAACTCGCTTCGGCGCAAGCCGGGCTAAGCTCGCCAATTTCATTGCGCTGAGAGCCAGCCAATTCTAGGGGAGGGGCCTCAGGCTACCGATCGGGAACCTCTCTTGCTGCTCAATCCCTTTGAATGGACCATTGCCAAACGCTATCTGCTGCCCGGCAAGGGCGAGGCTTTCATCGCGCTCGTCGCCGGGATCAGTGTCGGCGTGGTGATGCTCTCGGTCGCGATGCTGGTTATCGTGATGAGCGTCATGAACGGGTTTCGTGCCGAGTTGCTCGACAAGATCGTCGGCGTGAACGGCCATGCCATTGTGCAGGCCTACGGCGGGCGGCTCGACAATTGGCAGGATGTGCTGGAGGACGTGCGCAAGACGCCAGGGGTTACTGATGCGTCGCCGCTGATAGAGCAACCCCTGCTGGCAACCTTCAATGGGCGGGTGGAAGCGGTGTTCGTGCGCGGCAATACCGATGAGGACATCCAGGAATACGCCGACGATATCGTGCTCGGCGATCTATCGCGCCTTGAACCCGATGCCGGAGTCGTTGCCATCGGTGCCCGCCTTGCTGAAAACCTTGGTGCGCGGGTGGGAGACACGATTACTATCATCAACCCGGCCGGCCGCACGACGCCGTTCGGGACAGTCCCGCGTCAGATAGGATACGAGATCGCGGCGATTTTCGAGGTTGGCCTGTATGATTACGACAAGGCTTTCGTCGTGATGCCCATCGCCGATGCGCAGACCCTGCTGCTGACCGGCGACACCGTCGGCATGATCGAGATCAAGACCGTAGATGCTGACAATGTCGGTCAGATCATGGAGCCGCTCCGACAACAGCTTACCGGCCGCGCCGAGGTCCGCACGTGGCAGCAGATCAACAGTTCTATCTTCGAAGCCTTGCAGGTGGAGCGGGTGGCGATGTTCTTTGCGCTCAGTTTTATGGTGGTGGTGGCTGCGTTCAACATCCTGTCCAGCCTGGTGATGCTGGTGCGCGCCAAGACACGAGACATTGCAATTATGCGAACCATGGGGGCGACACGTCAGTCACTGCTCAAGATCTTCGTCACTACCGGTTTCACAGTCGGCGCAATCGGCACTGTGGCCGGGTTAATCCTGGGTGCAGTGGTACTGTACTTTCGCCAATCGATCGTGACCTTCATCGCCTGGGCTACGGGCCAGGAATTGTGGGACCCGGAGGTGCGTTTCCTGTCCTCCTTGCCATCCAAGTCGGACCCGGTGGAAATTGCCGGTATCATCATTCTCGCGTTGGTCATGAGTTTCCTCGCCACGCTTTATCCTGCCTTCAAGGCGTCGAGTACCGACCCGGTTCAGGTGCTACGTTATGAATAGGCAGGGCGGGCAACCGGTCGTGGAACTGCGCCAGGTTACGCGCAGTTTTGAGCAGGGTGACGTGCGGATCGATGTGCTCCGCGGGGTCGACCTGTCCGTGCAGCCCGGCGAGATCGTCGCCCTGCTCGGGCCTTCGGGCTCGGGCAAGTCGACCCTGTTGCAGGCAGTCGGTCTGCTCGAGGGAGGCTTCGGCGGAGAAATCATCATTGCTGGCACTCCGGCCGAGAAATCGGATTCGCGGGCGCGGACGACGCTGCGCCGCGACCATCTGGGCTTCGTATACCAGTTCCATCACTTGCTGCCCGATTTCAACGCTCTGGAAAATGTCATTCTGCCCCAGATGATTGCCGGCAAGACTCGCGACGAGGCGGCAGTTCGTGCTGAGGAATTGCTCGGTGCGCTGGGTCTGGCAGCACGGCTCGACCATCGGCCCAGCCAGCTTTCGGGTGGCGAACAGCAACGGGTTGCGGTTGCCCGCGGTCTGGCTAACAAGCCCGAGATGGTGCTCGCGGACGAGCCGACCGGCAATCTCGACGAACGTACTGCCGACCGGGTGCTCGAGGCGTTTCTAACGCTGGTCCGGTGTGAGGGCAGCGCCGCGCTCATCGCCACCCATAACGAGCGGCTGGCGCAAAAGATGGACCGAGTGGTGCGTCTGCATGAAGGTGTGCTCGAATAGCCGGACCTATCCTGCAGTTTGCGCGTTTAATCGGGCAAAGGAGGAATTTTCATGTCCGACCACCCGACAGCCTTTGGCGACGCCCCCCGAGAGCCGGGCACAATCGCTTGGGATGACCGCGCTGCCCTGCATCACAAGGATGATGGTGACGGCGTATTCGACGGTGCCAAGGCGCTGCGTCGAGGCAGCTTTTCCGAGTTGATCCGACACCTGATGCTCTTGCCCGAGGAATCGCGCGGGGATTACGTGATCGAGAAGGCCGGCGACCGCGAGTATTCCGCAGCCGAGGTGCAGGCGTTGGCCGACCGGCCGGATTTTCCTGAAGAATCGGACAACTGACACGGCAGATTTCTGCTATGCCTGCCGCGCAACGGGAGACATGGCATGATGGAAGCACTGGCCTCCGCCTTACTGCAAGTTTCGGCCGCACCTGCCGCACCGACTGCTCCTGCGGCGCCGCCGCCGTGTTCGAGCGAGGCACATTCAGGCTTTGATTTCTGGGTCGGCGAGTGGGATGTGTATCCCAACGGCCAGGAAGCGAAGATCGCCGACAGCCGGATCGAGCGGAAGCACAATGGTTGCGCCGTGGTGGAAAGCTGGATGCCGCTGCGCGGGCAGGGCGGGACAAGCCTCAATCATCTCGATGCTGCCACCGGAAGATGGCACCAGAAGTGGGTCGGATCTTCGCCGGGATCGGTTGAGTTCTCCGGCGGATCGGTCGACGGCGCCATAGTTCTGACAGGCAACTGGCCAACGCCAATCGCCCGACACCAACTGATCCGCATGACCTATACGCAGGGAAGCGACGGCAGTGTCAGGCAGCATGGAGAAGCGTCGCTCGATCACG
>SHLU01000172.1 GCA_004282995.1 Sphingomonadaceae bacterium | reverse complement strand
CCAGAAACACTACGCCGCTAGCGGTCGCGGGTGGGTCTTGGTAGCGTGCCCGAGTGGAAAGCGACGATCAAGGCCTGCATCGGGAGGCACGGAAGTGGCTCGAGGGCATGGGCGAGCGGGTGGGCTTGCGCGCAAGACCTTTGATCAGGGACGATCAGTATCAGTTCGTGCTCGCTGCGCCTTCATTCGACGCTTCTTCCCGAATTCGCTCGGCCTGGGCTTCGAGCACCTTGTAGCGGCCATAATCCGGCATGTGGGAGCGCAGGAAGGCGGCGATCCTGCCGAGGTCCTCGCCGTAATCTCCACTTGGCATCATCGGTTCGCTGAAACCCAATACACGGCGTTCATTGCACACCCATGCGGCGACGATCGGCACACCGGCAGCCATGGCTATATTGTAGAAGCCCGATTTCCAGCTCCCGTCGGTCGACCTTGTGCCTTCCGCAGCGATCACCAGTGCCAGCTCGTCACGCCGGGCAAATTCCTCAGCCACCTGCTCGACGGCATTGGCGCGCTTGGTCCGGTCGATCGGTATCCCGCCCATATCGAGCATGAAATTGCGCATGAATCCCTGGAACAAAGTATGCTTGCCCATGAAGCTGGGATGGATGCCCTGAGCTTCGGTGGCACCGATAAAGAACACGAAATCCCAGTTGGATGTGTGCGGGGCGCCGGCGATCACGAATTTCCTGTGTTCGCGCGGCAAGCCGCCTTCGATCTTCCACCCCTTGAGGCGATAGATGCCGATGATGATCCGGCGCACAATCCGCGACAGCAAATTGGGTTTGCGCCGACGATTATGGGACGGCCCGTTCAACATATCCTCTCCTTCCACGCGCCTAGCAGCGATGGACAGAAAAGCGAAGCAATTGACGGGTCATAGCAGCGCAAAAAGGGGGCGGCCCTTGCTAGGCCGCCCCTCATTACATTGCTGCTGTTCGCTCACACGAACGAAGCGTCAGTTATTGAGGTCTTGCGGAGCCACCGGGCTTCCCAGTTCGGGTTCGCGCGTGAACGGCTTGTCGTCACGGCGGTAGCGTTCGCCCGATACCTCGACTTCGCCCTTGTCGTCGGGACTGAGCGTCGCATCGACGGGAAGGCGGACGAGATCGCCGTTAGAGAAGGCGAAATAGCCGATCCGGCCGTTGTAATCGTTGATGATGAAGCGATAGCCATCGTCGGCGCGGGTATAGCTGCCGGTCTTGGTTTCGCCCTTGTCGTTCTTGTATTCGTAAGTACCGGCCGAAGTGTCGAGAGTGATACGGCGGGTCGTTCCGTCAGCATCGGTCACGGTGTAGGTGCCCGAGGCGTCCTTCGCTTCGTCCAACTTCGTGGCGGCGGCCGGCTCGCTGTCATCGTCTCCCGAAGTATCGACGTCCTCGGTGGCGATAGCGTTTTCGGTATCTGCGGCTGCCGCTTCGATGTCTTCGACATTATCGCCGCAAGCGGCCAGCAAAGCCAGTGGTGCAGCGGCGGCAAGAATTTTCGGTAATCTCATTGCTTTCCTCCTGATCTCGGGATGGAGGGGCAACGCCCTGACCGGAGATTTGTTTCCGCCTGTCACCGCTTACATGCGGAAGACGCCGAATTGTGGTCGTTCGGAGATCGGCGCCTCGAGCGCTGCGGCAAAGGCAAGGCCGAGGACATCGCGGGTCTGGACCGGGTCGATGACCCCGTCGTCCCACATCCGCGAAGTGGCGTAATAGGGATTTCCTTCGTCCTCGTACTTCTGGCGTATCGGAGCCTTGAAGGCTTCGGCCTCCCGTTCGTCCCATTTATCCGCATCGCGGTGGACCGTGGCGAGTACGCTGGCTGCCTGCTCTCCGCCCATCACGCTGATCCGCGCATTGGGCCAGGTAAACAGGAAGCGCGGGCCATAGGCACGCCCGCACATGCCGTAATTGCCTGCCCCGAAGCTGCCGCCGATGACCACGGTGATCTTGGGTACGGTGGCAGTCGCGACCGCGGTGACAAGCTTGGCCCCATGTTTGGCGATGCCTTCGGCTTCGTATTTCCCGCCGACCATGAAGCCCGAAATATTCTGCAGGAACAGAAGCGGAATGCGCCGCTGGCAAGCGAGCTCGATGAAATGCGCGCCCTTCTGCGCGCTTTCGGAGAACAGCACGCCATTGTTTGCTAGGATCGCCACCGGCATCCCCCAGATATGCGCGAAACCGCACACCAGCGTGCTGCCGAAATGTTGCTTGAACTCGTGAAACTCGGACCCGTCGACCAGCCGGGCGATGACTTCGTGCACGTCATAAGGCGCGCGGACATCGTCGGGGACGAGCGCATAGAGTTCGTCGGCATCGAATTTGGGAGGGCGCGGTTCGAGGATGGCGATGTCAGCTGCCGCGCCCGTATTCTCGCCCAGATGACTGACAATATCGCGCACGATGGTCAGCGCGTGCTCGTCATTCTCGGCCAGGTGATCGACCACGCCCGATTTCTTCGCGTGGAGATCACCCCCGCCAAGATCCTCGGCGGTGATTTCCTCGCCCGTCGCCGCTTTCACCAGCGGTGGTCCGGCGAGGAATATGGTGCCCTGATTACGGACGATGACCGTTTCGTCGCTCATGGCCGGCACATAGGCACCGCCCGCGGTGCAACTGCCCATCACGCAGGCGATCTGCGGGATGCCCATCGCGCTCATGTTGGCCTGGTTGAAGAAGATCCGCCCGAAGTGGTCGCGGTCGGGAAACACCTCGGCCTGATGCGGCAGATTGGCCCCGCCGCTGTCAACCAGATAGATGCAAGGCAGCCGGTTTTCCTGCGCGATTTCCTGCGCCCGCAAGTGCTTCTTGACCGTCATCGGGTAATAGGTGCCGCCCTTCACGGTGGCATCGTTGCATACGATCATCACCTGCCGCCCGGAAACCCGGCCGACCCCGGCAATCAGTCCGGCGCCGGCAATTTCGCCGCCATACAGATCATTGGCGGCAAGCTGCCCGATTTCGAGGAAAGGACTGCCGGGATCGAGCAGCCTTTCAACCCGTTCGCGTGGCAAAAGCTTGCCGCGAGAAACGTGACGCTCGCGATGTTTCTCGGACCCACCCAATGCCGCCTGCGCCACGCGGTCGCGCAGGTCCTGAGCTAGCGCGTGGTTGTGGTCAAAGCGCGCGCGCGCTTCCGGGCTTTCACGGTCAAGCGTCGAGGAAAGGACAGGTGCGGTCATGCGGGCTCCGGTTGGTCGGCCTTGCCCGTCTGACGGGGTTTGGCGATAAGGTAGCGATAGACGCCGATCACGTTGATCGCCAGCAGTCCGATGTTCTGCCAGCCAATCCCTTCGCCTTCGTCGTTGAGGAAGCCCCAGGCGATCAGCGCGATCGAGCTGGTGACGAAGATCACAAAGGCCCAGCCGGTCGGGCGTGTGCCGAGGTTCAGCGAGACAATGAAAGCCGCAAGCAGGCCTGCGCCCGCGCCATACCATTGGAAAATGTTGAGCAGCGTTTCGCTCATCGCGGAACTCCTCTGTGCCGACGCATTGCGTCGATTATCCCGCCGCTCCGATCAATTCGCGTCCGATCAGCATCCGCCGGATCTCGTTGGTCCCTGCGCCAATGTCGAGCAGCTTGGCGTCGCGCATGTAGCGTTCGACCGGCCAGTCGAGGGTGTAGCCGGCACCGCCCAGCGCCTGCACGCTTTCGGCGGCGACGCGGAAGGCGTTCTCGCTCGCCAGCAGAATCGCACCGGCGGCGTCGAAGCGGGTGGTGTTGCCGGCGTCGCACGCCTTGGCGACAGCATAAGTGTAGGCGCGCGCTGATTGCAGCGCGACATACATGTCAGCGACCTTGGCCTGCATCAGCTGGAAGCTGCCGATGGGCTTTCCGAACTGCTTGCGTTCGCGCAGATAGGGAATGACGGTATCGAGGCAGGCCTGCATGATGCCCAGCTGCAGGCCGGCAAGGACAACACGCTCGTAATCAAGCCCGCTCATCAATACCCCGACGCCGCCATGCAGTGGCCCCATCACGTTTTCTTCCGGCACTTCACAATCGTCGAATACCAGTTCGGCAGTAGGCGATCCGCGCATCCCGACTTTCTGGATCTTCTGACCAATCGAAAAGCCTGGCATATCCTTTTCGATCAGGAAGGCGGTTATTCCGCGGCTGCCCTGCTGGGGATCGGTCTTGGCGTAGACGACCAGCGTATCGGCTTCGGTGGCATTGGTGATCCAGAACTTGGTGCCATTGAGAACATATCCGCCCTGGACGCTCTCGGCCTTCAGCTTCATCGAAACCACGTCCGAACCGGCACCAGCTTCGCTCATCGCGAGGCTGCCAACATGCTCTCCCGAAATCAGCCCTGGCAGGTATTTCGCCTTCTGCTCGTCATTTCCCCAGCGGCGGATCTGGTTAAGGCACAGGTTCGAATGCGCGCCGTAGGACAGACCGACCGAAGCTCGCCCGGCTCACTTCTTCGACAGCAATCACGTGCTCGAGGTAGCCGAGGCCGAGCCCCCCATGATCTTCCTCAACAGTGATGCCATGCAGGCCGAGCTCGCCCATCTGGCGCCACAATTCGCGCGGGAACCAGTCTTCGCGGTCGACCTTCTCGGCCAACGGCGCAATCTGTTCATCGGCGAAGCGCGCAGTGGTTTCGCGGATCATCTCGGCGGCTTCGCCAAGCTGGAAGTCGAATTCGGGGGTAGCTCGCATCGGTCATCGTCTCCTTGTTGGCGCGCATAGCAAGCTGCACGGTCGGCGCAAACCGGTTGCAAGTGAAATCGTCGATCGGCAGCGGGGAAGGTTGCCAAA
>SHLU01000171.1 GCA_004282995.1 Sphingomonadaceae bacterium | reverse complement strand
GACATGATGGACAAGGTTGGCAACAAGTCGGCCAAGCAGGAAATCGCCATGATCAAGGTTCAGGCACCCAATATGGCGCTGCGGATCATCGACGATGCGATCCAGGCCCATGGCGGCGGCGGCGTGAGCGAGGATTACGGCCTTGCCAGTGCCTATGCCCATCAGCGCACCTTGCGCCTGGCAGACGGCCCGGATGAGGTCCACGCCCGTTCGATCGCGCGCATGGAGCTCGGCAAGCACCAGCCCAATGACGGCCCCACAGCAAATGCGCTTCGCGGCAGCAATGCCCGATCAGCCAGCGCCGGCAGTGCTGCTGCGAGCGCCGGCATGAGCAGCGGCGACGTCGGCGTTTCACGCTAGGGAGAGGAACAAGCATGGCGAAGGCTGCAATTCTCGAACAGCCCGGCGAAGGGTTGGTCATTGGCGATGTCGAGATCGCCGATCCCGGTCCGCATGAAGTGTTGATCGATACCAAAGCCTGCGGGCTTTGCCATTCTGACCTGCACTTCATCGACGGCACCTATCCGCACCCGCTGCCGGCCATCCCCGGCCACGAGGCGGCTGGCGTCGTGCGCGCAGTTGGCAGCGAGGTGAAGACGGTGAAGGTGGGGGATCACGTGGTTTCCTGCCTCAGCGCTTTTTGCGGCCATTGCGAGTTCTGCGTAACCGGACGCATGGCGCTATGCCTGGGTGCCGATACGCGGCGGGGCGCCGATGGCCCGCCGCGCATCACACGCGACGGCGGCTCGCCGGTCAACCAGATGCTCAACCTGTCAGCCTTTGCCGAACAGATGCTGATCCACGAACATGCCTGCGTCGCCATCGACAAGGAAATGCCGCTCGACCGCGCAGCAGTGATCGGCTGCGCAGTGACGACCGGTGCGGGCACGATTTTCAATGCTGCCAATGTAACGCCGGGGGAAACCGTCCTGGTGGTCGGCTGTGGCGGGGTTGGCCTTGCGGCCATCAACGCCGCCAGAATCGCCGGAGCGGGTAAGGTTATTGCTGCCGACCCGCTCGCGGAAAAGCGTGAACTTGCCACGGTGCTGGGCGCCACCCATACCATAGATGCACTGGCGGACGATGCCGCCAGGCAGATCATCGAAATCTCGGGTGGCGGCGTACATTACGGTATTGAAGCGGTCGGACGGCAGGCATCGGCCGACCTAGCGGTTGCATCGCTGCGGCGCGGCGGAACCGCCATCATCCTCGGCATGATGCCGCTCGATTGCAAAGTGGGCCTCGGCGCGATGGACCTGCTTTCGGGCAAGAAACTGCAGGGTGCGATTATGGGTGAGAACCACTTCCCGGTCGACCTTCCGCGACTGGTCGATTTCTACATGCGAGGCCTGCTTGATCTCGACACGATAATTGCCGAGCGGATCCCGCTGGAAGACATCAACAAGGGCTTCGACAAGATGCGTGAGGGACACTCGGCTCGCAGCGTGGTGGTATTCGACTGATGAGCACGAACAACGACACTGAACAGGCGATCGATTTCGACAAGGAAATGGTCGGCACCACGGAAGTGCCGGACCAGGACCGGCTCGACCTGGGCAAACTGACCAGCTGGTTCGAAGCCAATGTCGAGGGTTTTGCAGGGCCTATCAGCTACTCCAAGTTCAAGGGCGGCCAGTCCAACCCGACCTATCGCATCGATACGCCGGGCACATCTTACGTCCTGCGACGGCAGCCCTTCGGCAAGCTGCTGCCGAGCGCCCACGCGGTCGATCGCGAATACAAAGCCATGACGGGCCTTTACCCGACCGGTTTCCCGGTCCCGCGCACCTACGGCCTATGCGAGAACCCGGAGGTGATCGGGGCTAAGTTCTTCGTGATGAGCATGGCCGATGGCCGCAGCTTGTGGAACGGAGCGCTGCCGGGGATCGAACCTGCCGACCGGCGCGCAATCTATCACGCCATGATCGACACAATGGCCGATCTGCATACCAAGAAACCAGCCGAGATTGGCCTTGGCGATTATGGCAAGCCGGTCGATTACTGCGCACGTCAGATCAGCCGCTGGACCAAGCAGTACAGGCTGTCGGAAACCGAGCACCAGCCGAAGATGGAACGTCTGATCGAGTGGCTGCCGGAGACGATCCCACCGCAGATTGAAAGCTCGGTCGTCCATGGCGATTACCGTCTCGACAACATGATTTTTCATCATGAAGACAACCGAGTAATCGCAGTGCTCGACTGGGAGCTGTCGACGCTGGGCGATCCGATTGCCGATTTCAGCTATCTGATGCTCAACTGGCATAATCCATCAGACGGGCGTGCGGGCCTGCTTGATCTTGATCTGGAAGCGCTGGGTATCCCGACCCAGGAAGAGGCGGTCGAGCGCTATGTTGCGCGGACCGGTTACCCAGTGCCGCCAATGGACTGGTATTTCGCCTATAATCTTTTCCGGTTGGCCGGAATTATGCAGGGCATCAAGAAACGCGTCATCGACGGCACGGCCTCATCCGCCCACGCAAAATCGATGAGCGAGCGTGTAACTCCGCTGATCGAGCGCGCCTACGAATTCGCACGGGCCGCAGGGATGCCGGAATAGGGCATCAGAATTCGCGGATCCAACGCACCACCAACCCCCCGTCGTTGGCAATGTCCGCGCGATGGCCGGGGTCGCGGCGATAAAACGCGCTGGCCGCCAGATTGCCACCCAATGCAGAACCTCGCCAAGCGATCTCCGCCATTATCTCCCGCCCGTTGGGCGCCAGATTGAGGCGCCTCGTGGCGAAATCCGCGCTTTGAGTGGCGTAATCATAGCTGACCGGAAGGTTGAGCGTCAGCCCGCCGCTTTCGACCCGCAAGGGTTGGGAGAGCCTGAAGCCGAAGCTGTCACCGCTTTGCAAGAAACCCTGACGCATCAAGTCTAGCGACCATGCACTGCTGATTAGGTTAGATCCCTCGACCAGGCCTGCACTCCGGGCGCGGGTAATCCCCTGCCGCCCTTGGGCGCCGAGCCACCAATTCGGTGCCAGGTCGATGCCAAGCGTGCTGTCGAGAAACAGGCTGTCTGCCCCGTTCGCGCCGAAGGCCTCGTGGAAATGCCCTCCCAGCACCGTGCGTTGTTCGTGCAGGTAATCCACTCCGATCACCGCGTGGACTGGCCCCATCCGGCGATCGGCGGAAATCCCCAGCCGCTCCATCCCGTAGCGTTCTCGCTCTCGGGCCAGAAAATCGGCCGTTCTTCGCTGCTGGCCGAGCAGCGCCTTTCCGCTGGAGGCGGTGAAAGTCAGGCCGAAGTCGCCAAGCTCATGACGAAGGGCGACCGAGCCGGTTTCGGCCTTAAGAAATCCGGTATCGCCCGACGCATCTCCGGCAATCAGGAAGGCAGGACGGCGTTGGCCGCGCAGATGCGCAGCAATGCCGTCAACGCTCTGCGAGTAGGCCAGGCCAAATTGCGTGTCTTGCGACACCCGCAATGCTGCCTGTCCCGCAAGGACACGCGCCAACCGCGCATCTTCCTGCGACAGTCGCAGGGGCGCTGCACCATTGGCCCAGGGAATCGGGCTGCTGGCATCGACAGTAAAGGCCATCGAAATCCGATCATTGCCAAGGTCAATCCGGCGCCCGGATTGCTGGATGGCGCCTTCCAGCCGCGGCATGAGCGATGCCGTCCGCAAGCGACTTCCCATGTCGTAGCTATAGGCTCGCTCATACTTGTCGAGCAGGACCGCGCTGAGCGACTGGCCGCTTAGCGCATCGCCCATGGCCGCCGAGGCGGTGCCGGTATCGTCCGACAGGACCAGCGCGACGGTAGTGCCGGGCAGTCGGGTCGTACCCTGCGGCGCAACCGCGCGCCCGATATCAAGGATGCCGCGGCCATAGGTCGCATCGGTGCCGGTCGCCCCTGCGTCACGGGCCGTGTCGAGCAGGATCTCGACAATCTGGGCGCCGGTCAGGTTCGGAAATGCCTGCGCCAGCAGGGCCACCGCACCGGCTACCTGGGGCGCGGAAAAACTCGTGCCCGAGAACAAGGTCACGAACTGGTTGCCGTTCGCATCGGTGGTTACCTGTAGTGTGCCGTTCTCGTAGACGCAGCAGATCCGCTCGCCTCGCGCACTCAGAAATGACATGGCAGAACTACCGGCCCTATTGCTGAACGCGGAAAAATCGCCGTTCTCGTCAACTGAACCGACGATGATGACGTTTGGGCCGCCAAGTCGCAGGACGTCTTGGGCAAAGGTATCTGGCTGGTCGGCCGGATTATTGGGATCGTCCCCGTTGCCGCCATTACCGGCCGCGACGATGATCACTACGCCGGCCGCAGAGGCCCGTGCGATTGCATCGCGCAAGGACGACGAGACGGGGCTGCCGCCGAGGCTGATGTTGATGACCGTCGCGCCACTTGCCACCGCCTGGTCAACCCCGATCGAAATGTCGCGGTCAAAGAACTGGCACCCTGCCAGATCGGGATCGCCTTCGGTCGCAGTACAACTGCCGGGCCTGTCTGCCCGCAGGACCAAGACCAGTGCATCGAATGCGATACCAACCACTCCCGTATCGTCGCGTGCAGCGGCTGCCACCAGCGCGACATTGGTGCCGTGGTCGTCCACCGCATCAAAAGTTGGATTGCCAGCGACGTCCGTTGATTCAGGATGGATGCGCCCCGCGAATTCCGGACTGTCCTCGTCGATCCCGGTGTCGATTATGGCGATGATTTCACCACTGCCGGTGTGTCCTTCCGTCCATGCCGCAATTGCGTTGTGATCCTCGGGACCGTCCGACCGTCGGACTTCAGCGGTATCGAATGTGTTGGTG
>SHLU01000024.1 GCA_004282995.1 Sphingomonadaceae bacterium | reverse complement strand
TCGCTGTCCGAACCGTGGACGGTGTTGGCTTCGATCGATTCGGCGTGGGCCTTGCGGATCGTGCCTTCGGCTGCGTCGGCCGGATTGGTGGCGCCCATGATGTCACGATTGCGCTTCACGGCATCTTCGCCTTCGAGGATCTGGACGACAACCGGACCGCTGATCATGAAATCGACCAGTTCACCAAAGAAGGGGCGTTCCTTGTGGACAGCGTAGAAGCCTTCGGCCTGTTCGCGGGTCATCTGGATGCGCTTGGAAGCGACGACGCGGAGGCCGGCTTCTTCCAGCATCTTGGTGACAGCGCCGGTCAGGTTTCGGCGGGTGGCGTCGGGCTTGATGATCGAAAAGGTGCGGGTAACCGCCATGGGACTATCCTTCGTGCAAGATTTTGGGGGGCAATAGAGTTGCGCGCGCCCTTAGCGGCACCCAGCGCGCCCGGCAAGCCGACAGTTGTCACACCCCCTGGGGCCGACGGCCGGCCGACTAGCCGCCGAGGTCGGTTGCGACCATCAATTGCGCCTGCACTTTACCGGATTCGGTATCGGTCGTGACGTTGAGCGAGAATTGCTGCCCGTCCCTGGAAGTGCCAGCGATAATCCGACCCTTGTCGACGGTCATCTCCATCTTGATCTCAAGGCCAGCCTTTTTCGCCTGCTTGCGGTAATGGGCGATCAGGTCGTCGACGGAAGCATCGCTTTCCATCGTCACCATTGTGCCCTTGCCTTCGACACCGTCTATATTGGTGGCCGAGATGACTTCGGCACCGGGATAGATCGACCACCCGGCGGGCAGGTCCGCCTTCACATTGGCGCCGCTACGAAAACTCGCGGTTCCCTCGTCAGTGGTGATCTTGGCAGAACTCTCACCCGTGGCTGGATCGATTGTATAAACGCCATCGTCGCCCTCTTCGGTTTCGAAGGTGCCGGATTTCTCCGAACCGCAAGCCGACAGTGCTAAGACTGCGGTGGCGAGTGCCAGTCGCTTAAGCATGGTGTTTCTCCCAAATCGCCAGTGCATCATTCGCGCACCGAGCGCGAAGCGCAAGGGGGTCAGGCAATGCGGGTCCATTTGCCGTCATCCTGGCGGAAAAAGGAACGTTCGAGCCCTCCCGTCCCGTCAAGCGCCCGCCAGACGCCGCGGGCCGCCTCCAGCGTGGCTTCGTCGAACAGCAGAAATGCCCGCTCGAATCCTTCAGGCTCTTGCCAATTGCCGTCGGCAAAGATCACGTGGCTGGCGCCGTTCGATCCTTCACATCGCTCGGACAGCAGGATTGGCTGGCGCGCAGCGTGGGGATCGGCGGCATCGCCATTGGCAAGAAAATTCCCCGTTTCGGCATCCCACAATGCCTTCGAAATGGCCTTGCGTCGGGCTTCGTCAGCCGACACCACCAGCAGGCGTTCTCCCTGGTCGAGCACGCGCGCGGCAATCATCGACACCACTTTCTCGGCCGGATCGCGCGACAATTGCCAGAAATCGACTTTCATCCCGCGTCACCCGTCCCCGGTTCGCCAGCTTTCGTCCGCCGGCATCGATCGGAACAGTATTTCACGCTGTCCCAGTCCCGCTCCCACTTCTTGCGCCAGGTGAAGGGCAGACCGCAAGATGCGCAGATTTTCTGCGGCAGGTCGCCCTTCTTGCGCATCCTCCCCAAGTGCGACGTCCTAGCCCTTGAGGACGTCGCGCACGTAGCGGTCGATGATGCGCACGCCGTAGCCGGTTGCGCCCTTGCCCCAGGTGTGGCCAGGCTTCTCGTCAAACACCATCCCGGCAATGTCACAATGCGCCCACGGGCGATCCTTGTCGATGAACCGCTGCAGGAACTGCGCCGCGGTTATCGAGCCGGCTCCGCGCCCACCAATATTCTTCATGTCGGCAATGGGGCTGTCGATCAGCTTGTCATAGGCCGGCGAAAGCGGGAATCGCCACAGCTTGTCGCCGCTGGACTGGCCCGCCGCCATCAGGCCGTCGGCCAGATCATCGTCATTTGCGAAGATTCCGCCATACTCGTTGCCGAGCGCGATGATCATGGCGCCGGTCAGCGTGGCGAAATCCACCACTGCGACAGGATCGAATTCCTTCTGCGTCCAGGTCAGCGCGTCACACAGAACCAGCCGTCCCTCAGCGTCGGTGTTGAGAACTTCGATAGTCTGGCCTGACATCGAGGTGACGATGTCGCCCGGACGCTGGGCACGTCCATCGGGCATGTTCTCGACCAGACCGCAGATGCCGACCACATTGGCTTTGGCCCCGCGCTTCGCCAGCGCGACCATGCCGCCGGCCACCGCCGCCGCACCGCCCATATCCCATTTCATGTCCCACATGCCCGGTCCTGGCTTGATCGAGATGCCACCGGTATCGAAGGTCACGCCCTTGCCTACGAAAGCCATCGGGCGCTGGCCCGCCGCGCCGCCGTTCCACTTCAGGCAAAGCAGTCGCGATTCGCGATCGGAGCCGAGACCGACGCCGAGCAGCGCGCCCATGCCGTGCTTCTCCATCTCCGCCTCGTCCATGGCGATGATTTCGATGCCGGTGCCTTCAAGTGCGCTCCGGCAGCGTTCGACGAAGCTTTCCGGATAGAGCATGTTGGCCGGCTCCGCGATCAGTTCGCGGGCAAACTCGATGCCTTCGCACAACGCTGATTCGATTTTCCAGGCCGCCTCCGCGCCATCGGACGCTCCGACGACGGTTACCGAAGTAAGCGTCTTTTTTTGATCGTCCTTCATCTTGGTGCGATAGGTATCATGGCGCCAACTGCGCAGCCGCAGGCCGAGCAGGACCGAAGCAAGAGCATCGGCATCAAGCCCCGCACCGGACACATCGAGCACGATACGCTTCTCGCCCGAGGTCAGATATTTGGCGGCCAGCGCGGCGCCAGCCTTTTCCAGATTGCTTGTACGCTTGTCGGCATTAGCCTCGCCAGCACCGGCGATCGCGACCCGCACGGTTTTGTCGCCGCGCGCAACGAAGCCTTCGAATACCTGCCCTGCGGAGCCTTTGAAACGCGCCGCTTTGGCGCCTTCGGCAAGGACGGTTTCGATACTGTCAGGCAATGATCCGCGGTTGGCGATATGGGCGACAAGGCCCGCGTCTGCTGGAACGGCGTCGGCAAAAGTGATTTTCATGGATACTCCGCGAGGGGACAGATGGCCGATGCGGCCACGCCATCGAGAAAACGATGCGCGGCAGCGCGTAAGTGCGATTGCGATTAGGAGTGCTTGGTGCAATAGGCAAGCCATGCTCCCGGCCCCGCTTCCCGCCCAGCAAAGCACTTGTCTCTCAAAATACCGCGCCGGTGCAGGGTCGATAGCGCTCGCCTGGCTTGCGTTGGCTAGCGCGCCGGCCCTGGCCGAGGATAGCGGCAAGGCGCAGGCTTCCGCGCTGTTCCAGCAACAAGACGAAAGCGCAGGCGACCCGGAACGGGGAACCATCGGCGAGGACCTGTCCGTACCCGACGAAATCGAGTTCGAAGCCGATGGCGTTGCCTATGATTCGGACGCAGACATCCTGACGGCTACCGGCAATGTAGTCCTGCGCGGCGATGATCAGTCAGTGCGCGCGGATACGGTGCAATGGGACCGCCGGGCCGGCGTGATCCGGGCCAATGGCAATGTCCGCTTCGTGGATGCCGATGGTAACCAGATCTATGCCAGCGAGCTGGAACTGACCGACAAGTTCGAAGCGGGCGCCATGAACGATTTGCTGCTGGCGCTGCGCGAAGGTGGGCGACTGGCAGCGGAATCCGGCGAGCGCAGCGAGGACGGGACGGTCGTGCTCAACCGCGCAGCCTATAGCGGCTGCGCCGTCACCACCCCCGAAGGCTGTGACAAGAAACCGAGCTGGCGCATCACCGCAGATCGGGTGATCTATGATCCGGTGAAGCGACAGGTCCGGTTCCGCGATGCCTATCTCGAGTTGTTCGGCGCCCGCCTGCTGCCATTGCCGGGCCTGTCAATCCGCACCGATGGCGGCGCCATATCGGGTTTTCTCATCCCCGATATCCGAATTTCCGAATCCAACGGTCTCGAACTGTCGGGCGAATACTATTACCGCGTCGCCGACAACAAGGACCTGACGCTGGGCGCTCATGTCTACACCGACGCTCCGCCGATGGCTTCCGCCAAGTGGCGGCACCTGACTGAACAGGGTGCCTACCAGGTCACCGCTTACGGCACCCACTCTCGCCGCATCTCAGACTTCACCGGCATTGCCACGAGCGAGCAGGATTTTCGCGGCTATCTGTTCGCCAATGGCCGGTTCCAGTTCGACGAGCACTGGAGCCTCGACACCTCGATCCGCATCGCCAGCGACCGCACCTTCCTGCGTCGCTATGATATCAGCCGCGACGACCGCCTGCGCTCGATCGCACAGCTGGAACGGGTCGATACCGACAGCTATCTGCAGATCGCCGGCTACGCCACTCAGACACTGCGGTTGAACCAGGAACAGGGGCAGGTGCCGATGGCGCTGCCGGTAATCGATTATCGCCGGCGGATCGACGATCCGTGGCTGGGCGGAATGTTCCAGTTCCAGGCCAATACAATGGCGATTACGCGCGACGTGGGTCAGGATACCCAACGCGCCTTTGCCAGCGCGCGCTGGGATCTGCGCAAGATCACCCCGATGGGCCAGGTGTTGCAATTGACCGCACTGTCGCGCGCCGATGTCTATCACTCGGACGAGAATCTGCTGACCGACACCGCAATCTACCGCGGCAATCCGGGCTGGGAAACACGCGGGGTGGTCCTGGCTGCGGCCGATCTGCAATGGCCGCTGGCGGGACCGGCGCTGGGCGGGTTGCAGGTGTTCACGCCGCGCGTGCAGGTCGTCGCCAGCCCCGAGACCAAGAATCTTGCCATTCCCAACGAGGACGCACGCGCGATCGACCTGGAAGATTCCAATCTCTTCGCGCTCAACCGTTTCCCCGGTTACGACCGTATCGAGGACGGCCTGCGCGTAACTTATGGCTTCGACTGGGAACTGTCGCGGCCCGGCTGGCGGGTAAAGACCACGCTGGGCCAGTCCTACCGGCTCGACAAGGATCCCGATGTGCTGATCGATGGCACAGGCCTGTCGGAAAGGCTGTCGGACTTCGTGGGGCGGACAGAAGTGCGGTTCAAGGACTTCGTTTCGGTCACTCACCGATACCGGCTCGACAAGGACAATCTCGCCGTTCGCCGCAACGAGTTCGATGCGACCGTCGGCAGCCGCCGGACTTACATTGAGGTTGGCTATCTCCGGCTCGACCGCGATATCGCGCAAGGGATCGAGGATTTGCAGGACCGCGAGGAGGTGCGCCTCGCTACCCGCGTCGCCTTTGCCGATTACTGGTCATTGTTCGGGGCCGGGGTCTTCAACCTGACCGACCGCAATGAGGATCCGACACTCAGTTCCGATGGGTTCCAGCCGCTGCGAACGCGTCTTGGCGTGGCCTATCAGGATGACTGCCTCGAATTCGGCTTCACCTGGCGGCGCGACTACGTAGACCAGGGCGATGCTCAGCGAGGCGACACCTTCCAGGTCTATTTCTCTCTGCGCAACCTGGGGTTCCGCTGAGTTTTCCCGCTGCCCAACAGCACGATTGGCTTGCGCGCCCAAACACGCTAGTTGCGCTCACTCAGCCAGGGTTAAGCCATTTCCTGCCAATCGGCACAACCGAACAAGACATGCCCCGCGAGGCCGTGAATCGGCGCATGGGGTGCAAGACAGGATCGACCGTGATCACAACCACCGTTTCTCGACTTTCCACTCGCCTGGCGGCCGTTTCGGCCACCATCGGCCTGGCCGTGTCCCCAATCGCCCTGCAAGCGCAAGCCGCGCAAGGGCCAGATGCCGAGGCAGAGGCCGAGGCTCCTTCGCCAGTCGCGTCCAATCCCCTGGGCATTCCGGAGAACTTCTCCCTCTTCGGCAAGACCGACCCCAACGTTCGCAAGGCGACTGCAGTCGTCAACGGGACGGTCATCACCGGGACCGATGTCGATCACCGCACCAATATGGTCCTCGCCTCTGCGCAAGGCCAGATCGGCGAAGCAGAGTTGATCCAGTTGCGGATGCGGGTGCTTCGCAATCTGATCGACGAGACGTTGCAGGTTCAGGCCGCGGCCGAACAGGAAATCACTGTCAGCGCAGCCGAAGTCGATCAGCGTTACAAGACACTGGCGGCGCAGAATTTCGGCGGTGATGTCGAAGCGATGGACGCTTATCTGCTATCGATCGGTTCCTCCCCCGCCTCGCTCAAGCGACAGATTCAGGGTGAGTATGCGTGGTCGCGCCTGATCGGACGGATGATCCGCCCCTTCATCAACGTGTCCGAAGAAGAAGCGCTCGACGTGCTCAAGCGGCTTGAAGATTCGAAGGGACAGGAAGAATTCCACATCATGGAAATCTACATGTCCGCCACAGCCGAAACACAGGCGCAGGTTATCCAGAATGCCCGTTCCATCATGGAGCAGTTGCGCCAGGGAGCCAGCTTCCCCGCTTATGCTCGGCAGTATTCGGAAAGTTCGACCGCCGCCCAGGGCGGCGATCTTGGCTACGTCCGCCCTGGTACTTTGCCTCCGCAAATGGCCGAAGCGGTCAAGACCATGCAGGTCGGCCAGCTGACCGGGCCGATCGCCATTCCCGGCGGGATGGTGATTATGTTCCTGCGTGACAAGCGGCAAATCCTGATGGCCGACCCGCGCGAAGCCGTGCTGAGCCTGAAGCAGATTTCGCTGCAGTTCCCGAAGGGAATTACGGAAGCCCAGGCCGCGCAGCGGTTCCAGGCTTTCCAGTCAATGGTTTCATCGATCAAGGGCTGCGGTGACGCCGAAAGGGCGGCTGAAGCCATCGGTGCAGAAGTCGTCACCAACGACCAGATCGCCGTGCGCGACCTGCCCGAACAGCTCCAGCCGGCAATGCTGCAATTGCAGGTCGGCCAGGCCACCCAGCCGTTCGGTTCGCTCGAAGAAGGCGTGCGCGTCCTTCTGCTGTGCGGCCGCGACGATCCCGAAGACGCAGGCGCACCGACGGTCGACCAGATCATCGACGACATTGAGGCGGAACGGGTGCAGAAGCGTGCCGTTCGTTACATGCGCGACCTGCGCAACGACGCCTATATCGAGTACAATTGAGCCAGTTCCCGCTCGTCCTTTCGCTGGGTGATCCAGCCGGAATCGGGCCGGAACTGATCATCCAGGCTTGGCGCGAGCGCGAGGCAAAAGGCTTGATGCCTTTCGTGGTTGCGGGCGGCGCTCAGATACTGAGTCAGGCCGCCGAAGTCCTCGAAGTCCCGGCTCCGGTGCAGAATATCGCAAGCACGCACGAAGCAGCAGAAATATTTGCCGATGCCCTGCCGGTCCTGACGGGTGAGGATGGCGATTATCTGCCTGGCGCCCCGGATGTTGTCGGGGCGGCGGTAGCATGGAATTCATTGCGACAGGCGACCGCGCTGGTGGTCGGCGGCGATGCCGCAGCATTGGTGACCGCTCCGATCGCCAAGGGCCTGCTCGAACAGGTCGGTTTTGCTTACCCCGGCCAGACCGAATTCCTCGCCAACGCCTGTGACCTACCCGAAGATGCCGCGGTCATGATGCTGGCCGGTCCCAGCCTGCGCACGATACCGTTGACGGTGCATTGTCCGCTGGCGGAAGTTCCCCAGCGGCTTTCGACCGATTTGATCATTACGCGGGGCCGCATAGTCGCCGCCGCACTGGCCCGCGACTTCGGTATCACACAGCCGCGCCTGGCGGTAACCGGGCTCAACCCCCATGCGGGCGAGGATGGCAAGTTCGGCAACGAGGAGCAAGCCATCATCGCGCCCGCCATCGCAGCATTGCTGGCCGACGGCATCACCGCCACCGGGCCACACCCGGCCGATGCCTTGTTCAGCCCGCACAGCCGCACCGGGTTCGATGCCGCGCTGTGTATGTATCACGATCAGGCGCTGATCCCGGTCAAGGCGCTCGACTTCGACCAGGGGGTTAACGTCACTCTCGGCCTGCCGATCGTGCGGACCAGTCCCGACCATGGCACGGCGTTCGACATTGCCGGTAAGGGCGCCGCCCATCCCGGCGCGATGATTGCCGCCATTCGCATGGCCGGCCTCTGTGCCGCGCGGAGGGCGGATGGCTGAATTACCGCCCTTGCGCGAGGTTATCGCGCGCCATGGACTCTCGGCTTCAAAGGCGTTGGGACAGAATTTTCTATTCGACGCGCAATTGCTCGACCGGATTGCCGCCCTCCCCGGCGATCTCGAGGACAAGGCGGTGCTCGAAATTGGCCCCGGTCCCGGCGGACTGACGCGTGCGCTGCTCAAGGCCGGTGCCCGCGTCACGGCAATCGAGATGGATGCACGCTGTCTGCCTGCACTGGCCGAACTGGCTGAAGCCTATCCCGGCCGACTGCGTGTGATCGAAGGCGACGCGATGAAAATCGATCATGCAGATTTGATGGGCGAACCCTTCGCGGTGGTCGCCAATTTGCCTTATAATGTCGGGACGGCGCTGTTCGTGCGCTGGCTGGGGGGCGAGGCCTGGCATCCAAAATGGACTTCGCTCACGCTGATGTTCCAGCAGGAGGTGGCGCAGCGGATCGTCGCGCAAGCTGGCTCCTCGGCCTATGGGCGGCTGGCCGTGCTGGCCCAATGGCGCAGTTCTGCCAGCCTTGCCATGAAGGTCCATCGCAGCGCCTTCACCCCGCCACCCAAGGTGATGAGCGCCATTGTCCACGCAACGCCCGAGGACATGCCAGAAGGCGTGCGCGCCACGACGCTCGAGCGGCTGACAGAGGCGGCGTTTGGCCAGCGCCGCAAGATGCTGCGGCAGAGCCTCAAGGGAATGCCAGGCGCAGTCGAAGCGTTGGGCGAAGTCGGGATCGATCCGACAAGGCGTGCCGAAACGGTCTCTGTGGACGAGTTCGTGGCCCTGGCCAGGATACTTTCACGCTAGGGCGGGAACCGCCGGCGGATCAAGGATTTGAAGCCGGTATGGGACTTGTCATCGTTTCTCTGCTCCAGGCTGCATCTTCGCTTCAACCGTCGACAGCGCCCAACATCCTGCCCTCAATCGAAATCCACGCCCAGGCGCGGATCGACTCTGTCGAGATCGAAAGCGAGGGTCCGGTGGTGGTCGAGTTCACGGGCGATCTGGCTGAAGGCACGGGCGAGAACACCCGGCGCAGTATTCCAGCCGGGGCGCAATCTTACCGCGACCTTACGATCCGCTATCACGGCCAATTGATGCTGGCGGATCCGTTGGAGCAAGCGTGGCGAGTCGATGACCAGACCGACAACCAGAGCAACGCAACAAGGGACTAATCCATGACCAAGAAATTTGCCGGCTTCACCGCTCTCCCCCTCGCCGCACTCGCGCTGGCCCTACCCGCCGCCGCTGCCGCGCAGGACCAAAACCGCTCGCAATCGCGCAACCAGAGCCCGACGGTCGAGTACCTCAGTTCGACGCCTGCAGACGAACAGCCTGATGTCCTGCTCGACATACCGAAACTCAATGTCGAGGAAATCACTCTCGAGGTCGACAATGTCGAAGCGCGGCTGTCGCTCGATGCGCGGGTCGCCAATCTGGTCCAGTTGCGCGCGGGAGCGGATGTTTCGATCGGCAACGTCAAGCTGACGATCAAGGGTGTCGAGGCTCAGGCCGCGCTGGTAGTCCGGCTCGATAACGTCCGGGCCATCGTCGAACGCACGCTGACAACCCTCGAAAAGAACCCGGAGATCATCGAAACGCTGGGCAACACGCTCAACAATACGGTCGATACCGCTGGGGGCGTGGTCAACAACACGGTCAGTACGGTCGGCAATCTGACCAATTCATTGCTGCGTCAGGGTCAGGTCCTCGACCTCGCCGGCTCGGGACTTCAGCTGGTCAAGGAAACCGTCAACAGTGCTGGTCAGACCGTCCGCCAGGTGCGCGGCGGGGATGGCAAGCTGTATGAAGTGGTGACCGACAGCGCCAACAAGATCCTGCAGTCGCGCGCACTCTAGCCAGCGGCGGTTGCGGCCATCACATTCCCTGCTAGTTTGCGCGCGGTCGCATTCTTGAAGGGGGATAGATTATGCGTAAACTTATTCTGATGGCCGCTCCGCTTGCACTCATGGCATGTGTCGAAGAAGCCCAAGTCGAAGAAGAAACGGTCGCGGAAGAACCAGCGGCGATGACAACCGCCAATGGAACGGCTGCGGGAACCTACGATGTTTCAAACGACGAAGGCCCGGCTGGCAAGGCGATCCTGAATGCCGACGGCACGTATCAGGACTTCGGCGCTGACGGCAGCATTGTGGCTGAAGGCAACTGGGAGGTTGTCGATGGCAAAACATGCTTCAACCCGACCACGGAAGACGTGGAACGCATGTGCTGGACAGAGAGCGAACCGGACGAAAACGGGACCTTCACAGCAACTTCGGACGCTGGTGAGACAGTCACCGTTACTCCAACAATGGCGGACGGCGAAGCTTAGTCCCCACCATGCATCTGGAGAATAAGGGAAAGGGCGGCCAATGGGGCCGCCCTTTTTCGTTTCAGCCGCACCCGCAGAAGGTCAGTGCCCCTTCTTCGCCAGACGCCAGCGATGCAGCAGCGGCTCGGTATAGCCATTGGGTTGCTCGGTTCCCTTGAACACAAGATCGCAAGCGGCCTGGAAGGCGAGGCTGGAGTCCCAATTGCCGACCATCGGCTCGTAGAAGGGGTCGCCAGCGTTCTGTTCGTCGACCTTGGCAGCCATGCGCTTGAGGCTGTCCATGACCTGTTCGTGGCTGGCGACCCCGTGCAGCAGCCAGTTGGCCATGTGTTGCGAAGAAATGCGCAAAGTTGCCCGGTCTTCCATCAGACCGACATCGTTGATGTCCGGTACTTTCGAACAGCCGACGCCAGCATCGATCCAGCGCACGACATAGCCAAGCAGGCCCTGTGCGTTGTTGTCCAGTTCCTCACGCACCTCTGCCTCCGACCAATTGGTGCCATCCGCCAGCGGGATCTGCAGCAGCAGGTCCAGCGAGGGGATGTCGCCAAGTTCGCGCTGTATCTCGAACACGTTCTCGCGGTGATAATGCAGTGCGTGGAGCGTTGCGGCGGTCGGTGACGGCACCCAGGCGGTGTTGGCCCCGGCGCGCAGATGGCCAATCTTCTGCTCCATCATCTCGGCCATTCGGTCTGGCGCAGGCCACATCCCCTTGCCGATCTGCGCCTTGCCCGACAGCCCGTGTGCGAGCCCGATACCGACATTGCGATCCTCGTAAGCCTTGAGCCAGGTCGAACCCTTGATCTCACCCTTGCGCATCATCGGTCCGGCCTGCATCGAAGTATGGATCTCGTCGCCGGTACGGTCGAGGAAGCCGGTATTGATGAATACTACCCGGTCCTTCACCGCGTGAATACAGGCCGAAAGATTGGCGCTGGTGCGCCGCTCCTCGTCCATGACACCGACCTTGATCGTGTGACGGCGCAGCTCCAGCAAATCCTCAACCGCATCGAACAAGTCATTGGTAAATTGACATTCCTGTGGTCCGTGCATCTTTGGTTTCACGATATAGATGCTGCCGCAGCGCGAATTGCCGTATCGGCCCAATCCCTTCACGTCGTGGGCGCCGGTGGCGCTGGTGATGACCGCGTCCATGATGCCTTCGTGAATCTCCAGCCCATCCTCCAGAAGGATCGCAGGATTGGTCATCAAGTGTCCGACATTGCGGACAAACATCAGGCTGCGGCCGGGCAGAGATTGACGGCTTCCAGCAGGATCGACGAACTCTCGGTCGGGCTTGAGCGCGCGGGTCAGAGTGGTCCCGCCCTTGTCGAAGCTTTCCTCCAGATCGCCGCGTATCACGCCCAGCCAGTTACTGTAGGCCAGGAGCTTGTCCCGGGCGTCGACGGCGGCAACCGAGTCCTCGCAATCGGCGATCGTCGTCAGCGCCGATTCAAGCACGACGTCACTGATTCCGGCCGCGTCAGTTTTTCCAACCGGAGTTTCAGGATCGAACTGAACTTCGATGTGCAGGCCATTGTGGCGAAACAACCGCCCGGCTTTGGTCTGCCCGACATACTGGCTCTCGTCGGCGATCGCGATGCCGTCGTTGGCTATCCCCTCGTGCGTGAGGTCTGCCCAGCTTCCGCTTGCCAGCGGAACAGCCTCGTCGAGAAAACGGCGCGCGGCGGCGATTACTGCCCCGCCGCGTTCCTCGTCATACCCCCCTGGCCGGGCAGGCGGCGCGTCGAGCGCGTCGGTGCCATAAAATGCGTCATAGAGGCTTCCCCAGCGCGCATTGGCAGCATTGAGCAGGAAGCGTGCGTTGAGGATCGGCACGACCAGTTGCGGTCCGGCCATCGTGGCAATTTCAGGATCGACGTTGCGCGTGCCGATCTCGAACGGCGCGGGTTCGGGCACGAGATAGCCGATCTCGGTCAGGAATGCCTGATAGGCCTCCTGGTCGTGAGACTGGCCGGCACGCTCGCGATGCCATGCATCGATCCGCGCCTGCAGCATGTCGCGCTCGGCCAGCAATTCGCGGTTGCGGATGGTGAATGTGTGCGCGAGGTCTGAAAAGCCCTGCCAAAACGCGTCCGGGTCATGAGCCAGCGGGGCGAGCACCTTGGTCTCGATGAACCCGGCCAGAGCAGGGTCGACCTTCAGGCGGGCGCGGGTGGTATAGTCAGTCATCGGTCCTCACTCATTGCTCCGTAACAGCCTGCTTGGCTGGCGGGAATCATCGGTAAATTCTGTCTGGGGAGGACCAATGCGCCTATGGCGAAGTGGAGGCCCGATTGCAACGGGTTGGAACCCGCTCATTCCGACGCTAGGAGCAGTTGCATATGAAACTTTCCGCCCCTTTCCTCGACGATATCGACCAAGCCGCCATGACCGAGCAGGCGCTCGGCTGGAGTGCGGTCAATTCGGGGACCGGCAACCTGGAGGGCTTGAAGACCGTTGCCGCGATGCTGGCCGATGCCTTCGCTGTCCTACCCGGCGATGCAGAACTGGTCGACCCGGCCCCCGTCACCGCGATCAGCGCCGATGGCGATGAGTTTGAAAAGGCACATGGCCAGCACCTGGTCCTGCGCGTTAGGCCCGAGGCCGAACGGCGAATCGTGCTGACCGGCCACATGGACACGGTTTTCCCGGCTGATCATTCGTTCCAAGCCAATAGCTGGCTCGATGACGAAGTGGTCAATGGCCCCGGCACCGCTGACATGAAGGGCGGGATCGCGGTGATGCTCCACGCGCTGCTGGCATTGGAGCGCAGCGAAAATGGCCCGCAACTCGGCTATGACGTGCTCATCAATTCGGACGAGGAGACCGGTTCACTGTCCTCCTCTGCCCTGATCGAGGAATTGGCCCGCGGGAAATATGCCGCGCTGACCTATGAGCCTTCAGCCACACCCGAAGGTACACTGGCCCATGCTCGCGGCGGCACCGGAAATTACTCGCTGATCGTGCGCGGCCGTTCGGCCCATGCCGGGCGCAACCCGCAGGACGGGCGCAACGCGCTGGTCGCGGCGGCGGCACTGGCGGTGGGGCTGAAGAGCCTCCAGACCGATGACTGCCCGGTCAACCCGGCCAAGATCGAAGGCGGCGCGGCCAATAACGTCGTGCCTGACAATGCCGTGCTGCGCTTCAACATCCGGCCCAAAGAGCCCAGTGCCGGCGAGCGATTCGAAGGGGGGCTGCAGGCACTGATGGCCGAGGTGCGGCAGGCGCACGAGGTCTCGGTCGACCTGCATGGCGGAGTAACCAGACCGCCCAAGCCGGTCGACCGCCGTGCGCAGAAGCTGTTCGACCTCGTCGCCAAGTGCGGCGCGCAGCTCGGTCAGCATATCGACTGGCAATCAACCGGCGGCGTGTGCGACGGTAACAACATCGCCGCCTGCGGCGTGCCGGTGGTCGATACAATGGGTGTGCGCGGTGGCAAAATTCACTCACCTGACGAATTCATGATTGTGCCCAGCCTGTCCGAGCGTGCGGCCCTGTCCGCCCTTGTGCTCGACCGGCTGGCCTCGGGAGAAAGCCTTTGAGTTTCCGCCTGCGCGCCGCGCGCATTGAAGATATCGAGCCGCTTTACGAGATGGCCAAGCTGACGGGCGGTGGATTCACAAATTTGCCGGCCGACCGCGATGCGCTGGGCTCCAAGCTTGAGCGTTCGGCCGCCGCCTTCGCCAATAACGGCGACAGCTTGAGTGACGAACAGTTCGTACTGGTGCTCGAAAATGCCGAGACCGGGGCGGTACGCGGGACCTGCCAGCTGATGACGCAGGTCGGCCAGCGCTGGCCATTCTATTCCTATCGTCTCAACACGCTGACACAATATTCCAAGGAACTTGACCGCACGGTGCGGGCGGAACTGCTGAGCCTGGTCACCGATCTCGAAGGATCGAGCGAGGTCGGCGGACTTTTCCTGCATCCCAACGAGCGTGCTGGAGGCCTCGGCCTGTTGCTGGCCCGCAGCCGTTATCTTTTCATCGCCATGCACCGCGCCCGCTTTGCCGATCGCATTTTGGCCGAGCTGCGCGGTATCATCGATGAACGTGGCGGTTCGCCCTTCTGGGATGGAGTAGCTGGACGTTTCTTCGGCATGACCTTCCAGGAAGCCGACTATTTCAACGCCATCAACGGCAACCAGTTCATCGCCGACCTGATGCCCAAGCATCCGGTCTATGTCGCCATGCTGGACGACGAGGCGAAGAAGGTCATCGGGCTGCCGCACCCGACCGGCCGCGCTGCCATGCGGATGCTGGAAAAGGAAGGTTTCCGCTACGAAGGCTATGTCGACATCTTCGACGGTGGCCCGTCAATGGTCGCGCAGACCGACAGCGTGAAGGGCGTTGCCGAGGCGAAGGAATGCACGGTCTCCGACATCGCACTCGACATGGGCGAACGCGCCCTGCTCGCGGCTGGCCGGCTGACCGAGTTCCGCAGCTGTTACGGTGCCCGCGAACTGCGCGCCGATGGCAGCGTTGCGATCGATGCACAGTCTGCCGACCTGTTGCGCGTGGGTGTAGGCGACACGGTATGGAGCGTGCCCCGGTGAGCGCGACCGGCCTCGTCGAGATCAATTTCGACGGCATCGTCGGCCCGTCGCACAATTATGCCGGGCTGAGCCTCGGCAATATCGCCAGTGCCAGTCACAAGGGCGATCCGTCCTACCCGCGTGCCGCCGCCCTCCAGGGGCTGGCCAAAATGCGCGCCAATATGGCGCGCGGCCTGGCACAGGGCTACCTGCTGCCGCTCCCCCGTCCCAATAGCAAGACCCTGCGCCGGCTGGCAGTCGACCCTGCGGCTGACCACGGTACCGAGCGGGCCTTGCTGGCCGCGGCATGGTCGGCAAGTTCGATGTGGACTGCCAATGCGGCGACCGTCAGCCCCGCCCCTGATACGGTTGATGGCAAGTGCCATTTCACGCCCGCCAATCTGGTGACCATGGTGCACCGGGCGCAAGAGTGGAAAGATACCAAGGCACAGCTCGATATCGCCTTTGCCGATACTACGCATTTTGCAGTCCACGATGCTATCCCGCCCAGCTTCGGCGACGAGGGCGCAGCCAACCACATGCGCTTTTGCGAAGGCCATGGCAGCCCCGGGGTCGAGGTCTTCGTCTTTGGTCGCCCCGGTGGACGTTTTCCCGCGCGCCAGCACGAACAGGCCAGCCGCGCAGTTGCCCGGCTCCACGGCCTCGATCCAGCGCGCGCAGTGTTCATCGAACAAAATCCTGCCGCGATCGAAGCAGGCGCGTTTCACAACGACGTGGTCGCGGTCGCAAACGAGCGTGTTTTGTTCGCGCATGAGGAAGCCTTCGCCGATCAACAGGGAGCTTATGAGGCGATCCGCACAGCTTTCCCTGCACTCGAAGTGGTCGAAGTGCCGTCGAGCGCGGTCAGCCTGGCCGAAGCGATCAAGACCTACCTCTTCAACGCCCAGTTGCTGAGCCTGCCCGACGGCTGCATGGCGCTGGTAGTGCCGGAAGAATGCCGCGAAAGCGCGAGCGTTTGGGCCTGGGTCGAGGGAATGCTGGCCGGGAACGGACCGATCCGCCATGTCCTGCCCGTCGATGTGCGGCAGTCGATGGCCAATGGCGGCGGCCCTGCCTGCCTGCGCTTGCGCGTCGTAGCGGACCCGGCAACGGTCGACCCCAGGTTCCTTTTGAGCGAGAAGCGGGCGGAAGAAATCGAGCGGGTCATCGCCAGCACTTGGCCCGAACAGATCGACCCGTCCGATATCGGCACAGCTTCATTGGCCGAGGCGGTCCGCAGCGCCCGTGGACGGCTGCTCGACGCTCTCGACCTGTCGCAACTGGGTTAACGCGCTTGCCGCTTTGTCGGCAGTGCTTACAATCGGCCCCTCGTTAACCACTGTGTATCGCGGCCATGTGTCAATGGCATGGTGCTTGCAACGCAGGGCGTTAAGCAAATCGAGGGAATATGTTGCGCAAGATCGGCCGCCTGTTTGTCATCAAGAACCGCTTTGAAGCGTTCCTGATCATCTTCGCGCTGGCCCTCGGCGCGATGGAACGCGGCAGCCACTATGTCGAGGCGATGCCCGGCTGGTATGGCTGGACCCTGTTCTGGGCCTGCGGCGGCGCGGTGATGCTGGCGGGCGCCAAGATCCTGGACGCGCTGAAATACGAGCGCGAGCGAGCTGGTCGGAAAGATAATTCCATCAACGCCTGAGGCTGCAACTGTCGGGAAAGGTGGGGGATTCTGTTGCTAGGCTCCCCCGGGCCCCCGGTTTCCGATTCTGTTACCCGGTTCGGTCCGAACCGTGCTCTTGGCTTAGTAAATTCAGGCCGTTAGGCCGTCACATTACGCGGCGAGAGCAAGTGCTTCATTATCATTGGCACTTGTGGGTTTTGAGCCTTTAACGGGTTACTCAGCCCGGATGAAAACACTGCCTTTCAACACACGTCGATCCTAGTTCGGCCCCATCAGAAAATGCCGGGAAACCCTTGTTTCCAGGCGCCTTTTGGTGGAGCCGCCGGGTACTGCCCCCGGGTCCGTTGCGCCTAGTACACAGCGCAGTTTATCATCATAGCCCGCCGAAGCGAGCACACCCGATATAGGCGATTTCACATTAATGTGAAGTGGATGGGAGGCACGATTTACGCGCCCCCCACCAATTGGCCTC
>SHLU01000170.1 GCA_004282995.1 Sphingomonadaceae bacterium | reverse complement strand
CATCCTGTTCCTCAACGGTCTACCCAACTTCCAGGCCATCCACCGGCTCAAGGTCGGCGAAACGGTCGAGGAAATCCTCCGTGCCGACCTGGCGATGGAGATAGAGGCGATTCCCCTGCTCAAGGAGGCGGCCGAATATTGTCAGTCGGTGCGCGACTTCACCTCGGGCAAGATCTTCGAAGATATTCTCGCCAGCGAGGAAGAGCACGTCGACTTCCTCGAGACCCAGTTCGACATGATTGAACGCATGGGGCTGCCCAATTACGTCCAGCTGCAGAGCAAGCCGGCCGAAGATGGTGGCGAAGGCTGATGCGGCGGGGCTAGCTGCCTTCGTCAGGTCCGGCCGGTTTCTGGCCGCTCGCCGCCGCGATCGTCTCGCCCGCAAAAAATACGAGACCTGTGATCAGGAACAGCATGGTCGCAATCCATGCAATTGCGGTAATTGTCCCGATCTGCGGAGTTATAAAGGCGCTGACAAATAGCAGCGCGATGACCACGCAGATGGTCAGGGCCGCTCCCGTACTGAACATCACTGCACGTTGCGCCAGACGGCGCCGTCGTCGCAGGCGCGCAAGTTCGCGCCGCTCGAGCCGGGTCTGATCGTCTTCCATCCGGCTCTCCAACCGTTCGATCCGGTTGGCGACCCAGATCAATCGCGCCATCATCACATTCATGACCGCGCCAATCGCTGCCAGCAAGAAGGCTGGGGCCAGGCTCAGCCGCACGATTTCCTGCACCCGGAGTGTGCTGGAAGTGCGCTCGACGAGCTCGCTAGCGAGATTGCCGCTGTTGGAGACCAGCAGGTCGATCAGCATCACCGCTCTCCGCTGTAGTTGCCGCCCCCGCCCTTGTTGGCGTTGTAGGGGTTTTTGGGGCTCTTGAGCACTATGCGAACCGGCACTGCGTCGAAACCGAGTTTGGCGCGGATCGAGTTGACCAGATAGCGCTCGTAACTTTTGGGCAGGTCATCCAGCCTTGTGCCGAATATCACGAAGCGCGGCGGGCGGGTGCCGGCCTGGGTGATGTAGCGCAGCTTGATGCGGCGGCCACCAGGTGCCGGTGGGGGGTTGGCTTCCAGCGCATCGTCGAACCAGCGGTTGAGTGCGGCGGTGGAAACGCGCTTGGACCAGCTTTCGCGGATTTCGAAGGCGGCCCGCAGCATGTCGTCGAGCCCTTTGCCGGTCCGGGCGCTGACCGCGAAGAGCGGCAACCCGCGCACCTGCGACAGGCCTTCGTTGAGCGCGCCGCGAATACCGTTGAACAGCGAACTCGCGTCCTCGGTCCCGCCCTGGCCGGCGATATCCCACTTGTTGATCGCGATCATCAGCGCGCGCCCTTCCTCGAGCGCGTGGCTGGCGATCTTGAGATCCTGGTGCTCGAGGCCTTGCGTGGCATCGAGCAGCAATACCACCACCTCGGCAAAGTCGACCGCGCGGCGGGCATCGGCGACCGAGAGCTTTTCCAGCTTGTCGGTCACCTTGGCGCGCTTGCGCATCCCGGCCGTATCGATCAGCCGGATAGGTCGTACCTCGCCATCCTTGGGGTCGGTCCATTCCCAGTCGACCGCAATGGAATCGCGAGTGATCCCGGCCTCGGGTCCGGTCAGCAGTCGGTCTTCGCCCAGCAGGCGGTTGATGAGCGTTGACTTGCCGGCATTGGGTCGTCCGACGATGGCGAGCTTGAGCGGCCCGAGCGGCGCGTCTTCATCCTCGCCTTCGCCGTCTCCTGCCGCTTCTCTGGCCAGTTCTGCTGCGCGCTCGGCCTCTTGCTCGAAATGACCGATATGCGGCCACAGGCCTTCGAACAGGTCGGCAATACCTTCGCCATGCTCGGCCGAGATCGGGGCCGGATCGCCCAGGCCAAGTGCATAGGATTCGAGCAGCCCGGCATCGCCGGTCTTTCCCTCTGCCTTGTTGGCGACCAGCACTACCGGCACATCGACCGTCCGCAACCAGCGGGCGATTTCTTCGTCGAGCGGGGTAATGCCGGCACGTGCGTCGATGACGAACATCGCCGCGTCCGCTCCTTCGAGGCTAACCTCGGTCTGGGCGCGCATGCGGCCTGGCAGCGTGGCCTTGTCCTCGTCTTCCCAGCCGGCGGTATCAACTACGGTAAACTGCATACCGGCCAGTTCGGCATCGCCCATCCGCCGGTCCCGCGTGACGCCGGGCTGGTCATCAACCAGCGCCAGCTTCTTGCCCACGAGCCGATTGAACAGGGTGGACTTGCCGACGTTGGGTCGGCCGATGATGATTACGGTGGGCTTGCGGGCGTATGACATGGCGCTGCGCAGGTGGCGCTTAAACACCTGCTTGGCAAGTGCCGTCAGGCTTGGCGCGACACCAATCTATGCTGGTTAATTCGTATTTACCAAAGTGCGCAGCCAGATCGAAACCATGGCGGAATCATACAATCGCCATGATTTTGTCGCTCCAAACACGGTCCAGCCTGGCCGCTATCGCCCTGGCTTGCATTTGCGCCTCCGCCCCCGCCATGGCACGCGACCAAAATGTCGCCGCGTCCGATGCGGATGAATTACCGGCTTACCTCCAGTGTGTTCCTTTCGCTCGCGAAGCGAGTGGTATTCGCATCTTCGGCGATGCGCATACGTGGTGGGACCAGGCAGATGGCCGCTATGCGCGCGGCAACACACCCAAACCCGGCGCGGTGATGGCATTCGAGCCGACCGAGCGAATGCCGCTCGGCCATGTCGCAGCTGTGGCGCAGGTGCTGGACTCGCGGACTGTGCTGCTCGACCATGCCAATTGGTCACCGATCAACGGTCGACGAGGCCAGATCGAGCGCGGGGTGCGGGCGATCGACGTCTCGCCAGGCAATGACTGGAGCGAGGTGCGCGTTTGGTACCACCCGCTGCAGGATCTCGGCACCACCGCGTGGCCGGTGCATGGCTTCATCTATGGCCAGGGCGGGATGCAGCGTGTGCCCGACCGCCGCCAGTCGGCTCCGCCGGCGCCGGTGCAGGTCGCGGTGAGCAAGACGCCTTCGCGCGATTTTCTCGACAACTTCTCGGATCTCGGCCGGGCGCAGCCTCGAAAGCAGGCAGTGCAGCGGATTGCCGCTGTCCGTCCCGTGAAGCCGCAGCAGCAGCCGCAGCAACGCGATCCGCTCGACGCGGTGCTCGCGCGCTACGAATGAGCGCGCGCGGGGCTAGTCTTTCCTGGCGACCGGAGCGTCTTCGCCGAGATCTTCGAACCAGGCTTCGACCGGCCCGCTGAGCTTGATCGTCAGCGGCTGACCCTTGCGGTCGACGGTCTTGCCTGCCTGCACGCGGACCCAGCCTTCGGGGATCGAGTATTCCTCGATATCGGTGCGCTGCTTGCCCTTGAACCTGATGCCGACACCGCGCTGAAGCGCCTCGGCATCGAAAGCGGGATTGCCCGGGTGGACCGAAAGATGCTCGGGCGGGGTGTCCGCGCCGCTCTTGGCCGGGGTGCTATCGGGTGTTTCGTCGTTCATAGCGCGGTCCGATAGTCGTGCGGTTTGCTGCTGACAACATTATTAGCATTGACCCGCCATCGCGAACCAAGCTCCATCAGGGATGGATCTCGGGCGGTGCCTCATCGGGGCTACGGCCCGGATCGTCGAAATCGGGAGCGGGCGGTTCGATTTCATCGGGTTGGCGCACGGGTTCTTCGGGCGGCGGAGCAATCGAAGGTTGCTCGGGCGGCGCGACAGGTTCGATCCTGTCCGGCGGCGGCGGCTCTGGAGTAGTGGCCATGCTCTGTGTTCCTTCTCGTGGTCGCTCAATCGGGGGGAAGCTGATCGAGTGCGGCTTCGCCCAACCCATCTCGCTTGTCTCGCTCGGCCAAGGTCCCGGCGCGCTCCTTGGCGATTTCGCTCATGTCGCGCTCGTGGCGCGATGTGCGCGAGCCGTCGCAACCGGAATCGCCGTCTGCGTCGGCGCGGTCGAGGGTATCTTCGGGGTCGGCATCACGATTGACCGCCGGCGGCGTAGCAGGCGGAACCTTGGGGGTGTCGTAACGGGACATCTGGGCTATCCTTTCATCTCTGAAAACGCCTGCCTTGTGGCATTCGTTCCGCGGTTCGTCGCCCCTATCATGGTGCACATCGACTCCCTCGTCATCGATGGCCTTGCCCTTTGCAGGCAGAGGCATTAGAGGCGCGCCTTCAACGCGGTGCACCCTCTCGGTGTAGCGCGCAGCTTCGTTCGGGTCAGCGGGCGTGGCGGAATTGGTAGACGCGCTGGTTTTAGGTACCAGTATCGCAAGATGTGGGGGTTCGAGTCCCTTCGCCCGCACCAATTCGCCGCCCGGCAACCCTTCGCAAAAGAGCCTACTCAGAAAGCGCAAAAGACACTCCCATGCAGACCAAAGAGACCACCAATGAAGGCCTTAAGCGCGGCTATGAGCTGACGCTGAGTGCCAAGGAAATCGATGCCAAGATCGATGCCGAGGTCACCAAGATTGCGCCGCAGGTGCAGATGCCCGGCTTCCGCCCCGGCAAGGTGCCTGCCAATCTGGTCCGCAAGATGCATGGCGAGCAATTGCACGCCCAGGTGCTCAACGACACGATCCGCGAATCGGTCGACAAGCTGATGGCCGAAAAGAAACTGCGTCCCGCGATGCAGCCGGCCATCAACCTCAATGACGATTACGAGAAGGGCAAGGACGCCGTCGTTACCGTCGAGCTCGAAGTCCTGCCTGAAGTCGAGGCGCCCAGCGTTGACGGCCTCAAGCTGGAGCGTCTGACCGTGCCGGTTTCGGAAGAAGCCGTGATGGAAACCATCGAGCGCGTTGCCGGTAACAACAAGAGCTACAAGGACGCCGCCAAGACCAAGA
>SHLU01000023.1 GCA_004282995.1 Sphingomonadaceae bacterium | reverse complement strand
GAAGCCACCCCTTCCCCGGCTTCGGAAATATGTGACGCAGGTCACCAGCAAGGAATTTGGACATGAGAAACACTCTTCTCGCAACGACCCTTGTCGTCGTCGCCCTGACAATCGCCACCCCTCCTGCATTCGCGCAGGATGGCGACGCTTTCGAAGGCCCCTGGGTCGCCGCGACCGCCGGATACGACACATTTAATGGCGACGGCAGCGAATCCGCCGATGGCATCGTTTACGGCATTGTGCTTGGCTATGATTTCAGCCTCGGCGGTTTATTTTTAGGCGTCGAAGCCGAACTGGGAAAAAGCTCGGTCAGCGCCAGCGGCAGCGATGTCCTCGTCACTGGCGATGAATTGTCGTTCAATGTCGGGCGCGACATATATGCCGGCATCCGCGTAGGCGTTCCCGTCAGCGAGACCGTCCTGGCTTATGGCAAGGCGGGTTATACCAATCAGCGGATCAGCGCGACCTACACGCTTGACGACATCATCGAAACCGCGAGCGACAATATTGGCGGCTACCGCCTGGGTGCCGGTGTCGAGTTTGACCTCGGCGAGCCCTTCGCGCGGATCGAATATCGTTATTCCGACTACGGATCCTTCTCGGATACCGATCTGGAAACCAGCCGGCACCAGGTCATGCTGACTGCCGGCCTGCGCTTCTGAGGCGACCCCGTCCCCCGTCCAGCCTCAGGACACCAGCCCGTCCGGCATACGCCGGGCGGGCTTTTTCCTAGGCTCTTGTCAGCCATCTGCCGGAAGCAGAGCGCGCAGCACGTCTTTTACATAACTCGGGCCGACCTGAACGATCACTCCATCGCGCAGCACGAGGTTCAGGACACCCTTGGCCGGCCGCTCCATCTTTTCGACCAAGGCTGGGCGGACAAATGCAGATCGATGGACCCGCATCAATGCGCAGGGGTCGAGTCTCTCCTCCAATGCGTTCATCGAGATGCGATGCAGGTAGCTTCGGGTGGCGGTGTGGAACAGGACATAGTCCTTGGCCGCTTCGATCCAGTCGACAAGGTCAACATCGAGCCGCACCTGTCCATCGCGCACCGACACCCATATCTCGCGCAAATAGCGGCTGTGTTCGTGCAACACCGTCTCTCCGCGCTCGGCAGCGGCGACCAGGTCGATCCTGCGCTGCGCGCGGATAATGGCCTGACGCAAACGGTCGAAGCGCACCGGCTTGAGCAAATAGTCCGCCGCGTCGACTGCAAAGGCATCAGGTGCAAAATGTTCGAATGCAGTGACGAAGACGATCTCTGGCCGTTGGTCTTCGGGCAGGTCGGACGCCAGTGACATCCCGCTCTTGCCGGGCATCTGGATGTCGAGCAGCACCAGGTCAGGGCGCAATTGCGTGATTGCCGCCTGCGCGGCGCGCGCCGTGGAGGCGGTTCCGACCACCTCCACGGTATCGATGTCATTAAGAAGTTCGCTCAGACGATCGATCGCCAGTTGCTCGTCATCGACGATGAGCAGGCGCAGCGTCATCCGACTGCGAAGCTCAGCGGAAAGCGGACGATGGCGATAAAGCCGGTGTCGCGCTGCATCGTTTCCAACCGGCCGGATGCACCGTAGACCGCTTCCAGCCGCTCGCGAATATTTCTCAGGCCCACCCCGGTGCCGCCATCGCTCACCGTCCCCTCGCCGCAATCATTTTCCACCGCGATGATGATTTTCGATCCTTGTGCGCGTGCGGATACCTGGATCAGCACCGGCTTATCTGTCGGAGCCAGCCCATGCTTAACGGCATTTTCGACCAGCGGTTGCAGCAGGAAATGGGGCAATTGCGCTTCGCGCAGCTCGGCCGGGCAATCGATCACGACATCGAGCCGCTCGCCAAACCGGATCCGCTCCAGCCCGAGATACGCGTCGATGGTTTCCAGTTCACCCTCGAGCGTCTGTGGTGCATTGGGGTCCCCTGCCAGTGTTGTGCGCAGGAATTCGGACAGGTTTGCCAACATCTGCTCGGCATCGGCATTGCGTCTGGTAACCACCAGTGACGAGATCGAATTGAGCGTGTTGAACAGGAAATGCGGGTTCAACTGATAGCGTAAGGCCGAGAGCCTCGCCTGTTGCGCCAGCGAATGCGCCTCGGCGAGCATCCGTTCCTGGTTCGCCGCCCGCCTTGTATGTGCCAGCAAGGCATATAACGCGCCGAGCAGCGCAAAATGCGGCACGAAAACCGCGAAGTTGTTAATCGCCCTGAATGTTCTGGACGTGGAAAGCTGGTGCCCCGGCTGGATGGATACGAATAGCTCGGCAGCCGCCAGGTCCACGAGCGTCAGGACAATGGCGGCCAGCAGGATGGCCGCTCCCGATACCAGTATCTTGGGACCTATTTCGCTCTCGAAGATATACCAGATCGCAATCATCAGCATGGCCGAGACAAGCGAACCACCGGTCGCAATCGCCACGATTGATGCGGCGAGATAGAACGACATCTCCTGTCCCGCGACCAGCATCGGCATGACGAAGAGAAACGAGGAGACGATCCAGACCCCGACCGTCAGGCTGACGGCGATCCGGCCCGCCTTCTTGCGCAGCAGGCCGAAGGGATTGGTTTCAGTCATCGCCCAGCGCGCTGTTGGCCGGATCCCAGAATATCGCCAGCGCCGTTGCGGCAATGGTTACCGTACGGGCAAGACCGTGATCGATGCCGTGCGCAATGAATAATTCGGGCGCGCCATTGAGTTCGACCGCCCCGACAGGATCGCCGTTCTGGGTGAAAACATATCCGATGGGACTGGCCATTTCGATCGGCGACCCGTCAAGTTTATGAACCGACCGGATTTGGACCGTTTCGCCGCCAAGTGCAATCTCTCCGCGACGTTCCTTCTTCGACAAGGTACCGCCAAGACCGCGAGACACTTCCTGCACTTCGAAGCGGGCGGGGAAAGCGTGTCCGGCAGCGGTGAATTCACAGCGATAGGCCATCCGGCTCGCCTTGAATTCCGCGATTCCCAGATCGATCAATCGCTCGCGCATCCGGCACTGGGCCTCGATCGTACTGCCGATAGCGGGCCCCTCGATTACGAAATCGGCACGGCCGTAATTGCGCACGAGGGCATCGAAAATAGCCAGTCGCTGTTCGGAGCGCTCGAAGCTGCCGCGGAATGCTCCGACCTGGAAGCGGCCCCGCGTCCCTCCGCCGATGCCGGCATAAGTGAGCCTTTCGGAATTCAATGCCAGATCTCCCGGCAACCGCATCGTGGCCGGTGTGATGGTCGAACAGGCGCTCGTCAGGAGCAGGGTCAGGAAGAGGAATAAAAGTCGCATCATTCGTTCCTTCGCTCGTCACGGGTCGCGCCACCTTGGTGCCCCGATGCCGAAATTGCGGAGTATTCCTGCTCCTTCAGACAGCCCACACTCGCTCGCCAAACCCCGGCCATTTTGCGACGAAGATGCTAGGATCGGCGAACAGATTCAAAAAAAGGCGCTTGACCTTAACATCGTGTCAGGGCTCAAGAAGGGTATCGGCAAAGGAGAAAAGCCGATGCAAAACCATCAGAATTGCCATCACACTGCTGATGATCACGCGTCCCGCTCGCTCGAAGCGGGCCTGACGATCGACCCGGTCTGCGGAATGCAGGTCGATCCCGAGGCTACGGCCCATCACGCAGAGCATGATGGAAAGGCCTATCACTTCTGCAGCGCGCGCTGCCGCGAGAAGTTCATTGCCGAGCCGGTCCTCTGGCTCTCGAACAGTCCCGCGCAGGACATAGAAGTGGCCGAAGGCGCCATGTGGACCTGCCCGATGCACCCCGAGATCCGGCAGGATCATCCCGGTTCATGCCCGATCTGCGGCATGGCGCTCGAACCTGAAATGGTCGATCCCGATGCGGGACCTAGCGAAGAATTGGTCGACATGACCCGGCGATTCTGGATCGGTCTTGCGTTGACCTTGCCGGTGTTCCTGCTGGAAATGGGCGGCCATCTGTTCTCGGTCATCCATCATCTGGTGCCGATGCAGATATCCATCTGGATCCAGTTCGCGCTCGCGACCCCAGTGGTGCTGTGGGCCGGCTGGCCCTTCTTCCAGCGGGCCTGGGATTCGATCCGTACGCGCAATCTCAACATGTTTACCCTGATCGCCATCGGGACCGGCGCGGCATGGTCCTACAGCGTAGTGGCCGTCCTCGCGCCAGGTGTGTTCCCCGATGCGTTCCGCGCAGCCGATGGTACCGTCGCAGTCTATTTCGAGGCGGCTGCCGTCATCACGGTACTGGTCCTGCTCGGCCAAGTGCTTGAACTGCGGGCGCGCGAACGCACTTCGGACGCTCTGAAAAGCCTCCTTGGCCTCGCCCCGAGCACCGCCCGGCTGATCTCCGCCGACGGCGAAAGCGAGGTTCCGATCGAGGATCTGGCGATTGGTGACAATCTGCGCATCCGCCCCGGCGAAAAAATCCCTGTCGATGGGGTGGTGATCGAAGGTGCTTCTTCGGTCGACGAAGCAATGATTACCGGCGAACCGATGCCAGTTTCAAAGAGTGCAGGTGATCCCGTCATCGGTGGCACGATCAACGGTACCGGCGCGCTGGTCATGGCCGCAGAAAAGCTCGGGCGCGACACCTTGCTGGCGCGGATCGTCCAGATGGTGGCCGAAGCCCAGCGTTCGCGGGCGCCGATCCAGCGGTTGGCCGACCAGGTCGCAGGCTGGTTCGTGCCGCTGGTGCTGGCGGTGGCAGTCGCGGCATTTGCCGCCTGGGCGACATTCGGGCCGGACCCGCGCCTTGCTCATGCGCTGGTCGCCGCGGTGGCGGTGCTGATCATCGCCTGTCCCTGTGCGCTCGGCCTCGCCACGCCAATGTCAATCATGGTCGGGGTCGGCCGCGGGGCCGAACTGGGCATACTGGTCAAGAATGCCGAGGCACTCGAACGCCTCGAGAGGATCGATACGCTGGTGGTCGACAAGACCGGCACGCTGACCGAAGGCAAACCCTCGGTTGTCGCAGTGATCCCAACCGGCGAAATGTCCGAAATGGAATTGCTGCGTCTCTCTGCGGGCGTCGAACGGGATTCGGAGCACCCGCTGGCGCAGGCCATCATTGCCGAAGCCGAGAACCGGAAAATCGCGCTGCCGCGCAGCGCCGGGTTTGATTCGCCCACGGGCAAGGGTGTGACAGCGGCGATAGAAGGCCGCAATATCCTGATCGGCAATGCCGCCTATCTTGCGGAAAACGGAGTCGAGACCGCGAGCACCGCGAGCCGCGCCGATGCCCTCCGCAGTGAAGGCGCGACCGCCGTGCTGGTGGCTGTGGACGGCAATGTCGCAGGCATCATTGCCATAGCGGATGCTATCAAGCCAACCACCCCCGAAGCCATCCGCGCATTGAAAGCCCAGGGCATCCGCATCGTAATGCTCACCGGAGACAATGAGACCAGCGCGCTGGCGGTTGCCGCACGGCTGGGGATCGACGAGGTCACCGCCGAGGTGCTTCCCGAGAACAAGAAAGACCTCATCGAAAGCTTGCGCGGCGAAGGCCACGTCGTCGCCATGGCCGGGGATGGCGTCAACGATGCACCCGCCCTGGCCGCCGCCGACGTCGGCATAGCCATGGGAACCGGCACCGACGTAGCGATCGAAAGTGCGGGCGTGACGCTACTTCATGGCGATCTGACCGGGATTGCCCGCGCCCGCTCGCTCAGCAGAAAGACCATGTCGAATATCCGCCAGAATCTGGTCTTTGCGTTCGGCTACAACGCGCTGGGTGTGCCGATTGCAGCCGGGGTGCTCTATCCGCAATTCGGAATACTGCTCTCCCCAGTGATCGCGGCAGCGGCGATGTCGCTCTCCTCTGTCAGCGTGATTGCCAATTCGCTGCGACTGAAAGGGGCAACACTTTGAACATAGGGCAGGCAGCGAAGGCATCTGGCGTATCGCAACGGATGATCCGGCACTATGAAAAGGTCGGCTTGATTCCGGCGCCAGCACGCCGGGACAGCGGTTATCGCGACTATTCCGACAGTGATGTGCAGCGATTGGCCTTCATCGCCAATGCCCGCGACCTCGGGTTCTCTATCACGGAAATCAGGGATTTGCTGAACCTGTGGGCGGACGATCATCGTGCCAGCGCGGATGTCAAATCCCGCGCGCTGGAGAAGGCAAACGAGCTGCAGCGCAAGGCCGATGCACTGTCAACAATGCGCGCCAGCTTGCTTCACCTGGCCGGGAACTGCCACGGCGACGACCGCCCCGATTGCCCGATCATCGAGGGCATGGTCACGAGAGCGTGTGCGGATTGATGAAGATGGAGCGGGTGAAGGGAATCGAACCCTCGTCTTAAGCTTGGGAAGCTTCTGCTCTACCATTGAGCTACACCCGCATCTGGACATTCAAGCGGGCAAGCCCCGAAGAAACTGCCTCGCTTTGTCCGAGCCTCGACCCTCTGCCGCGTTGCCGGAATTGGGTCAACGGATATTCGGGCCTCACCCCGACTGATGAAGGTCGGAGACACTATCGGCCGCATTAGCGGCTTTCGGTGCAAACCGGCCCATAGACGCCGCCTAGCTCGCTCTCGCTAAAGCGCCACGGGGCGGCAGCATCTTGTGTATCGCCGGCGGGACGCGGCGCATTGGCCGATTGCCTGCTGGCCGGGCGATCCGGGGTGGATAGCGCCTTGCGTGCCGAGCGGCCCGGATGCCGGATATCGCCGGGACCACCGACGACATAGGTGCGAGAGCGCATATAACAGCGCAGCTCGGGCACGGCGGAGCCCTCCTTCACATCACGGTCGACAAGATCGGCGCGGCAGATCGAACCGCTCGGTTCGCGGATTTCCAGCTCCGTATCTCGCAGAGCAAGGTTGATCTCGAGCTCGCCATCGTAACCGACAAGATACTCAGTCCCTGATGGCATCGCCACCACCTGGGTTCCTGCTGGAAACAGGCCACGCTGCGGGTCGGACAGGCGCATGATCTCCGGCACATGATGCGTCAGGCCGAGGCGTACCCTGGAAACCGAACGCGGAGCAGCGGCGACATATTCCTCCACGCTGCTGGCAATGACGTCCGGCGGGAGTTCGGCCGGATTAATTCCGACCTTGATAGTGTTGTACCCTGGCACCTCGTCAATCAACAGCCGGCCGCCACTGCCCGTTCTCCCGGCGACCCGGTTCTCGCGCTCGATCTCGATATCTTCGATACCCCCGGAATCGACGAGGATGTAGGTATCCCCCATCCCGCGCGAGGCGAAAATCTGCCCATCAGCAGCGATCACCGAACCCCGCATACCAACGCGTGCCGCGGCGGAACCTCCGACCACCTCACCCTGAGCTTCGAGCCGCGTCCATTGCTCCTGATGGCTGACCGACATGGCAAGACGATCCACCGTGCCGGTGCCGGCCGTGACGGAATAGCCTGTCTCGCCAGGGCCGGTTTCGGGGGCATATAGCCCTGCCTGTACATAATCCTCATCTTGCCCGCGCGAATAGCTGACCTGGCCGAACCGCGACCCTCCCAGCGAGATCGACAGGCCTGCCAGGATAGTGAAGCCCGAGCGACCGAAGCCATCGCGGCGATAGCTGGCGTCGAGCGACAGATCGACCTTGCGATGAAGCTCGCGCCGATAATTCGCCGAGACGAGCCGAGTGGTCCGTCTCGGTCCGGCAAATTCTCCGGCCTCGCGTTGCTTTTGTTCGACTGCCGCAAAACGCAGGCGACCAAATTCTTTCAGATCGAAACTGATATTGGCAGCCAGCAATGAAGGCGGCTGGGCATCACCATTGGCGCTCGCGACATCGGCATAATGCGCGGTGACGTCGCGATACTCGATCGAGTAGGAAACGTCAGGACCCACGCTTTGAAAGCCGACCTGTATCATTGCGCCTGAGAGAGTATCGCTATCGTGAAGGTTTGCGCGGCTTGCACGCAAGGTGGCGGACAGGATTCCCAAATTACCAATCACGGCATCGCCTGCCGCCCCGAGGTTCATAACCGTTTCCGTGGCTTCGCCCATTACCGTGGCGGTGAAGTGCGGACTGAACCCCTTGCGCAGCATTGCGCTGATTGCGACGGGGCCATAGTCGTTGCTGACCAGGCCATACCGGCGGCGGATCGCCCCGATATTGAATGCCCCTTCCGAAAGGCCGGGCGCGAGCAAATCGCGCGAGCCATAAAACTGGATCGTTCGCACAACCTCGCGGCCAAGCGCATCGCGCACGACTAGGCCCACTTCGCTGCGACCGACCGGGACGGGAATGTTACGGACGGTGAATTCGCCCGGTTGGATATCGACATTGGCAACACGCCGGTCGTTCACCAACACGTCGAGACCGGTCGGGACCGCCACGCTATCGACAAAGTCGGGCAGCGGCTGGGTAACCAGGTCCGGCCTGAGCGAAAAGTCGGTACCGAAGCGCAGTCCGAGCATGCGCACTGCACGGCTCCCTGCCGGTGTCTGGGTGATGAAATCGCCCACCGTGGTCGATGCCACTGCATCGGGGTTGCGCACGGTCAGCGCCGTGTCCAGCCGTGTCACCCCCCGATCCAGCCGGTCGCCCGAGGTGGCGAAGCGCCACGCGGAATCGAGTGATACATTGCCTTTCGCCAGGCGCGGCGCCACCAGCCCGCTCGCCGCCACTCCGGTCTGGTCGACCTGCATGGACAGGTCGTAATCGACTATCAGCGCAGCAATGTCCGATCCGCTCTGCCTGCCCCTTTCGGGACGTCCCGAAAGAGAAACCATGTTCGCTCCGGTGGAATGGAGGGGAACGCGGATGATCAGCGTATAGCTGTTGGTGTCGAATTCGTATTTCGCGCCCGTTATTGTATCGAGGTCGATGAAATCCTGCGGCGGCAGCACACGGACAATGCCAGCGGAGAAGGCAAAGGCGCTCTGGATCGCGAGCTTGCCTCCCGTTCTTCGCAACGGCGCGATACCCGTCAATCGTTCGCCATTGAGAACGACCTCGGCAAAGAATGTGTATCCCGTGGTGTCCGGTACGCGCGCCAATTCGGTATCCGGAAGGGCGAAGGGATCATCCCTTGCACCACGATCGGCATCCTGCGGCAGGACCATAGGATCGGGGGCTGCGAAGGCTTGGGACGAATGTAGCGCAACAGCCAGGGTCGCCAAGCCGACCGCAGCCCTAAGGGCAGTCTTGGCTCGCGATTTCATCGAACGACCCCCCGTCTGCGGTGGCAGACAGGCGCAGGACTTCGCCGGAGCAGGCTACGCCATCCGGCAAGGGGATGGCGATCCAGCTTGCGCCATGGATATATTGCAACATCGAATAGTTATCGATCGGAACCGGGTTACCATCGGCGGTTACCTGCAAATCCGAGAGGCGGATTGTCCGCCCGCCGCCATTGGCGAGGATCAGTACGCCTGGCTGGGCTGCTACTTGGAGCCTTCCGGCTTGCGCGGTATTGCTGCCGATGAAGAGCGGAAGAGTAAGACGAAGGCGCGTACGCGCGGTCCCGGGTGCGGCCGGTTCACTGTCGGGGATCTCGTCGAGGACGACACGAAAGCGCCGCTCACCGGAAGTTGCAGGGGTACCGCGCGACAGGATATGGAAAGACTGGGCAAGCCCCGGTTCGATCTTCACTATCGAGGGAGAAACGGCAACATCGCGCGAGGGCGCGTAGTGATTTTCGCCGCCATCCTGAGTCCACTCGAAAACGCGCATCTGTACCGCGATCTGCTTCTCGCCTTGATTCCTCACCAGCATCTGTGTCGCAGCCTGACCAGCGGGCAATTCGAGCCGCAACGGCGTCACATTGAGGCGTGCCTGCTGCGGCTGTTCCTGCGCTATGGCGGCTGAGTTCGGTAAGACACCGCCAGATAAGGATGCCAGAAGCAAAAGGGGCGACAGATGGTATTTCACATCTATCGCCCCTAATTGGTCGGCTTAAAGATTGGTTTAATACCCGGGTCAGAAATTAACGGTAACCGTCACCGTATCGGTATAAGCGCCGGCACTGACCTTCGCGACGCCCGAAGGGATTCGGCCATAGGCTGTAACGCTGGCAGTCCCGAGCACCGTGGCCTTACCGGCCACCGTATCGGCCCCGATTGTGCTGCCCCACCGCGAAGAACGCGAGATATCCTTGTAGATATCGTAGTTGAGGAATTCGCTTTTAACCGCATTGGCGAGGCGGCGCTGCCCGGCCACGGGATTGGCACCATTATCGAGCTGGATCTCGTAACTGGCGTTGGCCGTGCACGCCAGGGTGAGGGTGGCAGTCGTGTCGACATTGGCGGCCCCGACATCGGTGATGGGACCGAAGTTCATGGCGGACGAGACGACCGAACAGTTCTCGAGAACCTGGGCCGAAACCGGCATTTGACCGGTTGCCTGGCCAGCCATAGCAGGCTGAGCCACGAGGATCATCGGGAGAGCGACAAGCGCGCAACCGGCTTTGAAAGTTTTGATCATGGCGAAATACGCTCCATTGCCGATTGTTCAATTATCGGATGAGCGATTTTAAGCCGGCACAACGTAACACCGCATCAAGGTGCATGGTCAACGCGCGTTCGAGGAAATCGGTAAATACCGAATGAAAATCATTAATGTGCAAATACTTATGCAAATTATGCCAAAAAACACTTGGGTTGGAATGCTGGTCTTCAGCTGATGCACAGTCCCCCATCGATCGGCAGGCACTGCCCGGTGATGTAGTCACTATGCGGTGAAGCGAAGAATACGGCGATCCCTTCCAGCCCTTCGTGATCGCCGAAGCGGCGCACCGGGATGCGCTTGGTCATCCAATCGGCAAAGCGGGGATCGGCGGCGGCTGTCATGTCGGTCTCGTAATAACCCATCAGCAACGCATTGGCGGTTATGCCGTGCCGTGCCAGTTCAAAAGCTGCGCCGCGCGTCAGCCCGTTTACAGCCGCCTTCGAGGCGGCATAGTTGGAGCTGCGATTGACCCCCATGATCGACTGGTCGCTGGACGTCGCAATGAGTTTGCCACCCCCGCCGCGTTCGATCATGTGCGTGCTGATGCTGGCGTAGGTGAGCGCCACGCCGCGAGCATTGACATCCATCACGCCGTCCCAGGCCTCGGCCGTCATTTCCGGGAGGGCGCATCCGCCACCGACCCCGGCATTGGCGAAACAACTGTCGACCCGGCCAAACCGATCGAGTGTAGACACCAGCGCGACAGCAATCTGCGTTTCATCGGCGACATCACAAGCGAAAGCTTGCGCTGCGCCGCCATCAAGGCCCGCCAGTTCCTCAACCGCGGACGAGTTCTTCCGCTGGTCGCGCCCCCAGATGGCGACATCGGCGCCGCTTTTCACCAGACCGCGTGCGAATGCGAGGCCGAGCCCGCCATTGCCTCCGGTAACAACAGCCACGTGGCCTGTCAGATCGAACATGTTCATGGCGCTCATTCTCCTCGGCGCCGGAACCTGCCCGTCGCCCAAACGATGGTCAATCGGATAGGCTGCGCGCGCGATGCCCGCTAGTATCGTTGCTGGCCGTTGGATTCGCCGTGCGATCCGGCTAGGAGCCGCGCGACACGATCAAATACTCGAGAGGAATAATCATGCGCCAAGTCGATCATTTCGTAGTCGGAGGCTCGAGCGGCGGCAGCGGTCGCAAGCACCAGATCTGGAACCCGTCGACCGGCGAAGTGCAGGCCGAAGTCGCGTTGGGCGATGCTGACCTGCTCGCTCGCGCGGTCGAGACTGCCAAGCGGGTCCAACCAGAATGGGCCGCGACCAACCCGCAAAAGCGCGCCCGCGTGATGTTCCGCTTCAAGGAATTGATCGAGGCCAACATGCAGGAACTGGCCGAGCTGCTTTCGAGCGAGCATGGCAAGGTTGTCGATGATGCCAAGGGCGACGTCCAGCGCGGGCTCGAGGTGATCGAGTATGCCTGCGGTATCCCGCAGGCCCTCAAGGGCGAGTACACCCAGGGCGCAGGCCCGGGCATCGATGTCTATTCGATGCGCCAGCCGCTCGGCATCGGCGCCGGCATTACCCCGTTCAATTTTCCCGCGATGATCCCGATGTGGATGTTCGGCATGGCAATCGCGGCGGGCAACGCCTTTATCCTCAAGCCGTCCGAACGCGATCCCTCGGTGCCGATGCGGCTGGCCGAACTGTTCCTCGAGGCTGGCGCGCCCGAGGGGCTGCTGCAGGTCGTCCATGGTGACAAGGAAATGGTCGACGCTATTCTCGATCACCCCGATATCGCTGCCATCAGCTTCGTCGGTTCGAGCGATATCGCGCAGTATATCTACTCACGCGGGACCGCCAATGCCAAGCGCGTGCAGGCCTTCGGCGGCGCCAAGAACCACGGCATCGTCATGCCCGACGCCGATCTCGACCAGGTCGTCAACGATCTGTCCGGCGCGGCCTTCGGATCTGCTGGCGAACGCTGCATGGCATTGCCGGTGGTGGTCCCGGTGGGCGAGGACACCGCCGAGCGTCTCAAGGAAAAGCTAATCCCGGCGATCCACGCTCTGCGGGTGGGTGTAAGCAACGACCCTGACGCGCATTACGGCCCGGTGGTGACGCCCGAGCACAAGGCGCGAATCGAAGGCTGGATCGACACTGCCGAGAAGGAAGGCGCGGAAGTCGTCATCGACGGGCGCGGTTTCAGCCTGCAGGGGCACGAAAAGGGCTTCTTTGTCGGGCCGACCCTGCTCGACCATGTCACACCGCAGATGGAAAGCTACAGGGAAGAAATCTTCGGCCCGGTCCTGCAGATCGTGCGCGCCACGGATTTCGAGGACGCGCTGCGCCTGCCGAGCGAGCATCAGTACGGCAATGGTGTCGCTATCTTCACTCGCAACGGCCACGCCGCACGCGAGTTCGCATCGCGCGTGAATGTCGGCATGGTCGGCATCAACGTGCCGATCCCGGTGCCGGTCAGCTATCACAGTTTCGGCGGCTGGAAGCGTTCCGGCTTCGGCGATATCGACCAATATGGCATGGAAGGCCTGAAATTCTGGACCAAGGTCAAGAAGGTCACCCAGCGCTGGCCCGATGGCGGCGGCGACGGTTCCAACGCCTTCGTCATTCCAACGATGGGGTGACGGCCATGGCGCGCTTACTGTCCAGCCTGACAGCAGCCCTTGCACTGACACTCGCAGCCTGCTCGGCCGAACCCGAGCCGACCGCGCCGGCAGACCAGGGCGAGCAAGAGGCAGTCGCGCCATCAGCCGATGTGACCCGAGCGAATCTGGGGCGGTCAATTCCGGCGCGGTTCCACGGTGTGTGGGATAATGTAGATGGCACCTGCGCCCGCGAATCCGATCTGCGCATGGAAATTGGCTCTGATGCGGTGCAGTTCTACGAATCGCACGGAATTGTGACCGATATGGAGCAGAGCGACGATCAGTCGGCCGTCGTAACCCTCGCCATGGAAGGCGAAGGCGAGAAATGGAACGCAAACCTGCGGCTGTCGTTGGCGGAGAGTGGCACCATCCTCGAAGTCGATCACGAGGGTGCAGCCGATACCGGCATGGCGATCCTGCGCAAGAGATGCGACGATTGAGGAGAAGTCTCGATGAAAGCCATCTTCGTAATGCTTGGCTCGGCGATGCTCGGCGCATGCGCCACGGCGGAAGTCCCCGCCGAGCCGGCTGAGCCGATCGAGCGGATGCCGGGTGAAGACAGCCCTTGCGATGCCGCCCCTGCCCAGCGTTATATCGGGCAACAGGCTTCGCAGGCCACTGGTCAGGCAATCCTGGAGAAGACCGGATCGCATGTTTTTCAATGGGTTCCCCCTGACAGCGCGGTCACGATGGATTATCGTCCCGATCGTGTGCGTGTCAGCTATGACCGCGAAATGACGATAACGACCGTGCGCTGCGGATAGATACCCGGCGCAGGCAACCGAGGGGGGGTGCTTGTGAATTTGCGTCTTGTCGTGCCCATGGCCTTGGGGCTCGCCCTTTCCGCAACCGCCAGCGGAAGTGCCGGTGATACCGTTGCCGAAGCCTCAGATGTTGCCGGCGACGAGCAGGCCAAGGTTCACTTCCCGCGCGGGTTCTGGGGAGTTTACGGACGCAACAATCATGCTTGCCGGGCGAGTGGCTTCGCGGTCGAAGGCAAATTGGGCATTCGGGAAAACAAGCTCATTCTTGAAGGGCAGCCTTACGAGTTGGGCGAAATCCACCGGTTATCCGATCGCATGATCGTCGCCGATTTCGTCGCGCCGGGTGGATGGAGCACCAAGGGCGTGCGGATGAGCTTCCAATTGCTACGCGACAATAAGCTATGGCACGCGACCTATGAGGGAAAGCCGGCCCCCAAGATCGGCTACTATCGTTGCCGCAGCCGCAAACGGAGCTGAACCGCTATGTCCGAACGTAGGCGCGCCGGGTCGGGTTCACCCTTTGAATCCCGGTTCGGGTTCTGCCGTGCGGTCAGGACCGGACAGCATATTCATGTCGCCGGCACCGGCCCGATCGAGGCCGATGGTAGCACGACGCCCGGCGATGCGGCGGCCCAGGCCGAACGCTGTTGCACACTCATAATTGCCGCAATCGAGCAATTGGGCGGTCATGCTGAAGACGTCGTGCGCACCCGCATGTTGCTGACCGACCCAGCCGACCAGGACGCGGTCGGGGCGATCCACGCCCGCTGGTTCGGAGCTGCCAGGCCGGCTGCGACGATGCAGGGCGTGGCCTGGCTTTGCCGGCCTGAGTGGAAAGTCGAAATAGAGGCCGAGGCGATCCTCGACTGAAGCGTCGCTGCCCCCTTCCCTCGGTTGCAAGGCGGCGCTAGAGCGCGCTCCATGACAGGACAATTTCAGCTATCCGACGACCAGCTCGCGATCCAGGAACTGGCGCAGCGGTTCACCGCAGACAATATCACCCCCCATGCTGCCGAATGGGACGAGAAACATCACTTCCCGCGCGACGTGATCAAGCGCACGGCCGAACTCGGTTTTGGAGCGATCTACGTATCGGAGGAATCGGGAGGCATCGGTCTTGGCCGTCTCGAAGCGGCATTGATCATGGAGGCGATGGCCTATGGCTGCCCTGCCACCAGCGCCTTTATCTCGATCCACAACATGGCCAGCTGGATGATCGACCAGTTCGGTGGTCAGGGCGTGAAAGACAAGTATCTCCCCGATCTCGTCACCATGGAGAAAATCGCCAGCTACTGCCTGACCGAACCGGGCAGCGGTTCGGACGCTGCGGGGCTCAAGACCAGCGCCCGCCTTGATGGCGATCACTATGTGCTCAACGGGACCAAGCAGTTCATCTCGGGCGGCGGGGTCAACGATGTCTATGTCACCATGGTCCGCACCGGCGAGCACAAGACCAAGGGCATTACCTGCCTGGTAGTCGACAAGGATACGCCCGGTGTCAGCTTCGGCGCGCCGGAAAAGAAACTGGGCTGGAACGCCTCCCCCACTGCACAGGTGATCTTCGAAGATGCCCGTGTACCGGTCGAAAACCGTGTCGGGGACGAGGGCGAAGGGTTTCGCTTCGCCATGATGGGGCTCGACGGCGGGCGCCTCAATATCGGCGCATGCTCGTTGGGCGGTGCCCAGCGCTGCCTCGACGAAGCCGTTGCCTATACCAAGGATCGCAAGCAGTTCGACACGCCGGTGGCGGATTTCCAGAACACCCAGTTCATGCTCGCTGACATGGCGACAGACCTGGAAGCGGCGCGTGCGCTGCTCTATCTCGCCGCCGCCAAGGTCACTGACAACGCACCCGACAAATCGCGCTTCTCGGCGATGGCCAAGCGGCTGGCGACCGACAGCGGCTCCAAGATCGTTGACGATGCACTGCAATTGTTCGGTGGCTACGGCTATCTGCGCGATTACCCGATTGAACGCTTCTGGCGCGATTTGCGGGTCCATTCGATCCTCGAAGGAACCAATCAGGTCATGCGGATGATCGTGGGTCGCGATCTGCTGAGGCAGGGATAAGTCCATGAATAGCAAAGACATTCTCACCCACAAGCATGGCCGCGTAGGACATATTTCCCTGAACCGGCCCAAGGCGTTGCACGCCCTGACGCTTGATATGTGTCATGCAATGAGCGCGGCGCTGGCCGAATGGGCAGACGATGACGAGGTCGAGGCAGTCATTCTCGACCATGCTGAAGGACGCGGCTTTTGCGCCGGCGGCGATATCGCCTTTCTGCGCGATTCGGCGCTTAACGACGGTGGCACCAGCGGCCGCAAGTTCTTCCACGACGAGTACCAGCTCAATCACCAGATGTTCACCTATCCAAAGCCAATCGTGGCTTTCATGGATGGTATCACCATGGGCGGCGGTGTGGGCATCGCCCTTCCGTGCAAATATCGCGTCGCAACTGAAAATACCCGTTTTGCCATGCCCGAAACCGGCATCGGGCTGTTTCCCGATGTTGGCGGCGGCTGGCACCTGTCGCGGCTCGGCGGTCGACTGGGCCAGTTTCTCGCATTGACCGGTGCGCGGCTGGACGGCTCCGAGTGCCTGTGGGCCGGTGTCGCATCACATTACATGCCCAGCGAACTGGTGGAAGAAATCAAGGCGCGGATCATCGAGAAACCCCGCCGCATCTCCGGCATCCTGTCCGAACCGGTCGGTACCCCGCCCAAGGCCCGGATCGAGCAGAATGCCGACAAGATCGCCAAGCACTTTGGCAGCGACAGCTACGAAGACATCCTCGCCAGCCTTGAAGCCGCGGCTGACGAAGGCGACGACTGGGCTGCAAAAGAGCGCGATACGCTTGGCACCAAGAGCCCGCAGACCTGCAAGGTTGCGCTGCGCCAGCTGGCGACCAGTGCCGAGTTGACCGATTTCGCTGACAATATGGTGATGGAATACCGCATCGCCTCGCGGGTGCTAATCCGGCCCGATTTCGCCGAAGGTGTGCGCGCGGTGATCGTCGACAAGACCGGCGATCCGCAGTGGGATCCCGCCACTCCCGAGGGCGTAACCGAGGAACTGCTCGACCAGATCTTCGCCCCTTTGCCTGCTGATGAAGAATGGAAGCCCCTATGAGCCAGTATGAAACCATCCTGACCGAAACAGACGGCGCGGTGACCATCATCACGCTCAACCGGCCAAAGGCGCTGAACGCCCTTTCCAGCATTGTGTTGGAAGAACTGATCACTGCCTTTGCCGCCTATCAGGCCGATGACAGCCAGCTATGCGCGATCCTGACCGGCAGCGGCGACAAGGCATTTGCCGCCGGCGCTGACATCAAGGAAATGTCCGACAAGGCGGCGGCAGATTTTTACCGCGAGGATTTTTTCGCCCGCTGGACCAGTGAAATCGTCAAGACCACCCGCAAGCCGTGGATTGCAGCGGTCAACGGATTCGCGCTGGGCGGCGGGTGCGAGCTTGCCATGATGGCGGACTTCATCATCGCTTCGGACAATGCGAAGT
>SHLU01000022.1 GCA_004282995.1 Sphingomonadaceae bacterium | reverse complement strand
GGGGTCGGGCGGAATTTCCCGTCCCAGGTCTTCTCGTACCAGTCAGGATGTTCTTCGGCGAGCGGGTGGTCCCACGCCGTGTGGTTGGCCACCAGGTCGAGGATGACCTTGAAGCCTTGTTCATGCGCGGCATTCACGAAGGCCCGAAAATTATCCTCCGTGCCGAACTCGGGGTTCACCGCATAATAGTCGCGCACCGAATAGGGGCTGCCGAGCGTGCCTTTGCGGTTCTTCTCGCCAATCGGATGGATTGGCATCAGCCACAGGATATCGACTCCCAGTTCCTTCAGCCGGGGCAGCTGTTCCTGCGCGGCGGCGAAAGTCCCCTCGGGCGTGAAATGGCGGGTATTGATCTGGTACAACACGGCGTCGCGCGTCCAGTCGGCATTGGTCAATTCAACGTATGGCCGTGGTGTCCAGGGAGCATCTTCTGCGACCAGTACAGGCGGGGACTTCATCGCGAATGCGCCGCCAGCTACGAATGCGGCCGCAGCCGACCCGAGCACCAACTTACGCATGGACAGGTTCCGGCTTGGTCGGGGGAAGAGCAGCCTGCACGCGGAGCATGGCGAACGCCGCTATTAGCCATGACGCAGCGGCAAACAGCATCGTCCAGATCGGCTCGCCCGGAAAGAATGCCTGCATGATCGATCCCATCGCCGTTGCCACCAGCAGTTGCGGCACCACGATAAAGACGTTGAACAGGCCCATGTAGATGCCAAGTTTCTGTTGCGGCAGGTTCGATGCGAGGATGGCATAGGGCATGGCGAGGATGCTGGCCCAGGCAATACCGATGCCGATTTCGGCCAGCAAGAGCGTCTGCGCATCGCGAACGAGGAAGAACATCAGGAAGCCGAGCGCGCCGAGCGAGAGGCAGATTGAATGGGTCTTCACCTGCCCGACGGTCCGGCTGAGCCAGGGCAGAAGAGCCAGAGCAGCAATCGCGGCAACGCCGTTATAGACGGTGAAGAGCACGTTCACCCAGTTTGCCCCCTCGTTATAGGCTACGCTGGTCGTATCAGTGCTGCCGAATACGTATTGCGTGACAACGGGTGTCGTGTTGATCCACATGATAAACAGCGCGGACCAGCTGAAGAATTGCACCAGGGCGAGCCGCTTCATGATTTCGGGCATGCCGGCGAAATCGCCGATGATACTCGACAGCATGTTGGCGCGCTGGCCGCCCTTGGCCATGCTGATGGCGATGGCGCTGAGCAGGCCATAGATTGCCAGCAGCGCACCCAGCAGCAGGACTTCCTTCTCCAGCGCCAGCGCATCGACCGACACGATGACCACGAGGCCTGCCGCGATCCAGACTGCGCTGGAAAGGTAAGACTTGGCCGCGAGCGCGCGGATCGGCTGGTCGCTTTCTTCGACCGGTGCTCCGTCGAAAGCTGCCATCTCTTCGGGGCTGTATTCGCGTGTCGTAACCACCGTCCACAGTACCGCTACGAACAGCGCGATGGCGCCGAACCAGAAGCTCCATTTGACCGTATCCGGGATGCCTCCGTCAGGCGCGACATTGGCCACCCCCCATTGCTCGAGCAGCCAGGGAAAGATCGATCCGACCACCGCGCCGGCACCGATGAAGGCGGTTTGCACCGCATAGCCGGCGCTGTGCTGGTCCGTGCCGAGCATATCGCCGACGAAGGCGCGGAACGGTTCCATCGAGACGTTGAGAGAGGCATCAAGCACCCACAGCATCGCAGCGGCGAACAGTAAGGGAGCACCGAAAGCCGGGCTCAACGGCATGACGAACAACGACAGGGCAGCAAAGATGGCCCCGGTCAGGAAATATGGGCGGCGCCGACCGAGCCTGTTCCAGGTCTTGTCAGAGAGGTGCCCGATGATCGGCTGGACGATCAGCCCGGTCAGCGGTGCAGCGACCCACAATGCAGGCAGATCGTCCATGCTTGCGCCCAGTGTCTGGAACACCCGGCTCATGTTCGAATTCTGTAGCGCGAAGCCGATCTGGATGCCGAAAAAGCCGAAGCTGATGTTCCACAGGCCCCAGAAGCCCTGGCGTGGCTTGGCCGTCAATGTCGCCATTTTCTCTCCCCTGCGCGGCGCCTCTCCTGGATGCTCGCGCTGTCAATTGCGGGAGTGGCTGGCACGCGGCGGCGCACATCGCAACACGCATACGAATGTAGTCGCCTGTTTGGTCGGCGAAGCTATTTCGTGCTGCCGCGTTCGACCAGTGTTGCGGGAAGGGTGCGCGATTGCGCGTCCTTGCCCTCGATCTGCTCTGTAAGCGCGGCGATCAGTGCTTCACCGGCACCGCGCACATCCTGCATGACCGTGGTGAGCGGGGGTGAGGTCAAGGCCGACGCGGGGATATTGTCGAAGCCCACCACCGCCACATCGTCCGGCACGCTGCGACCGGCCTCGGCAAGGGCGCGCATGGCACCCATGGCAATCAGGTCGCTGGCAGCGAACACGCCGTCAAAAGACAGCCCGGCGTCGATCAGCGAGCGCATCGCCGAATAACCTTCCTCTTCGCCGGTCAGCGCATTGGCCTGCAAGGCGGGGTCGGGTCGAACCCCGGCTGCCTCGAGCGCGGCACATAGCCCGGCATGACGCTCGGCAAATTCGGGATAGTGTTCGTCCGCCTGACCGAGGAACGCGATTTTCCGGCAGCCCACGGCCAGCAAGTGTTCGCCCGCCAGCTGGCCAGCACCGAAATTGTCAGAGCCGATAGTGGCACCGACATTATCTTTGCGCGCACTGCCCCAGCGCACGAAATGTGTGCCCTGGCGGTCCAGTTGCCGGAGCCGCTCCTCGTAAAGCGTGTAATCGCCATAACCCAGCAGGATCAGACCGTCGGCGCGGTGGCTGTCCTGATACTGGGTATGCCAATTGTCTTCCATCTGCTGGAAGGAGATCAGCAGGTCGAGCCCGCGCGCCGCAGCTGCCCGTGTGATGGAGCCGAGCATGGCGAGGAAGAACGGGTTGATCATGCTCTCGTCCGAGGTCGGATCCTCGAAAAAAAGCAGCGCGACGGTATTCGATCGCTGCGATCTCAGCGACGAGGCATTCTTGTCTACAGTGTAGTTGAGCTCGCGCGCGATGGCCTCGATCTTGAGGCGGGTCGCCTCGCTAACCGATTTGTCACCACGCAGCGCACGGCTCACGGTCGGCTGGGAAACGCCGGCGCGGTAGGCGATGTCGAAACTGGTCGGTTTGCCGGTCGGTGCGCGGCCCATGTTTTATCTCTCCGCCAGCAAGACTAGTGGCTCCGAGCTTGCTTGTAACCCTGCGTTCGCGCCCGGCAGCGGCGTGTTATATCGGTTTCGCGGTGCTGTTGCAGTTCGGTGACACTGCACGATGCTGCGCTGCACAAACATACGTATGCCGACTATGCGGCCTGCCAGCCACGCGCCTAGACCCTCTTTTCAAGGCGCGCGGGGGACGTGTGTCGGGGACCATATTACAACCTATCCGCAGGACTGCCGCCGGATGGCGGTGAAGGGGAGACCATAATCGTGACCAACCGCAAGATTTTGACCGCCGGTATCAGCGGGATTGCCATGGCGCTGACGCTCGCGCCGCAGGCTGCTTTCGCCCAGGATCAGCAGGGCGAAGAAGAAACCACGCCCGCCACCAACAAAAAGGGCGATGCTGTCATCGTCGTCAGCGGGTTCCGCCAGTCGCTCGAATCGGCGGTCGCGGAAAAGAAGCTCAACGACCAGATCCTCGAATCCGTCACTGCCGAGGATATCGGCAAACTGCCGGATAACTCGATCGGTGAATCGATCGCCCGCCTTCCGGGTGTCACCTCGCAGCGGCTTTCGGGTCGCGCCAATGTCATCGCCATCCGTGGCTTCGGCCAGGACTTCTCGCAGACCCTTCTCAACGGGCGCGAACAGACTTCGCTGGGCGATGCACGCGCTGTCGAATTCGACCAGTACCCGTCCGAAGTCGTGCAGCAGGTGGTGGTCTACAAGACCCCGACCGCCGAGCTGGTTGGCCAGGGTTTGGTCGGAACGATCGACATTCGCACGCTTCGCCCGCTTGAAATCAGCGAGCCGGTCTTCGCCATCGGTGCGCGCGGTTCCTATCCCGACCTCGGCGCTCTCAATTCGGGCTCGAGCGAGTTCGGCTACCGCGTCAACGCTGCCTGGGCCGACAAGTTCGCCGACGACAGCTTCGGCATCGCGCTGTCGGCATCCTATGTCGACGAACCTTACCAGCTGCAGGAATTCAATGCCTGGGGCTATGCCGGCGGCCCGAACAACTCGGCCCTTATCGGCGGTTCGAAGAGCTACGTCACCTCGACCCAGCTCAAGCGTTTTGGCCTGACCGGTACGGTTCAGTATGAGCCGTCGCCGAACTGGATGGTCACGCTCGACGCGTTCTATTCCGATTTCGAAGACGACCAGATCAAGCGCGGCGTCGAAATTCCGCTCGGCTTCTGCGTCAATCCCAGCGATCCGCTTAACCGCAATGCTGCTTATTGTTTCGGCGCGACTGCCGATCCGGCATCGTTCCAGATCGAAAACGACACCGTCGTGGCCGGTAATTTCCCGACTGTCGAAGGCGTGGTTCGTAACGACGTATTCAACAAGCAGGCTGAATTGCTCTCGGGCGGCCTCAATGTTGAATATGAAGGCGAAGACGGCTGGAGCGCGTTTTTCGACTTCGGCTATTCGCGCACCGACCGCCGCGAACTGAGCTTCGAAAGCTATGCCGGGACCGGTGTCGGCGCTCTCAATGGCGCAACCGACAACATCACCTTTACCCAGGACCGGACCGGGGCGTTCTTCAACTCGACGCTCAACTATTCCGATCCCAACATCATCGTTCTGACCGATCCGCTCGGCTGGGGCGGCGGTACGCAGGCCGGCTACTTCAACGACCGCATCGTAGATGACGAGCTGAAGCAATTCCGTGTTAACGTCGAGAAGGCGCTGGACGGCGGTTTCATCAGCACCGTCAAGGCCGGAATGAACTACACCAACCGCGACAAGTCGCTGGTTCCTGACGAGTATTTCATTCGCTTGGCCGGTGGTGCGCTGGAACTGCCGATCCCGGCTGGCCTGCTGCTCGACCCGACCGACCTGAGCTATCTCGGCCTTGGCCCCATGGTCAGCTACGACCCGCGCCAGCTGATCGAGAATGGTACCTATGTGCTCGATCGCAACACCTCGAACGACATCCCGGCCAAGGCGTACCAGATCGCCGAAGACATGATGACGCTGTATCTCCAGGCCGACATCAATGCCCGGCTCGGCAGTGCCGACCTGACGGGCAATGTCGGTGTGCAGGCGATCAACACCGACCAGCAATCGTCGGGCATCGCCTTCCCGGGCGGGGTCCAGACGCAGGTCGCGCTGGGTGACGATTACTGGGACGTATTGCCGAGCCTCAACCTGTCTCTGCGTTTCGACAGTGACTTCGTGATCCGTGTCGGAGCCAGTCGGCAGATCCAGCGTCCGCGTCTTGACGCGATGCGCGCTGCAATCGGCTACGGACTCGATTTCAACGTGGGTGGCAGTCCGACCGGCACCGCACCGTTTATCAGCGGTGGTGGTGGCAACCCGCTGCTGCGGCCCTACCGCGCCAACGCGGTTGATCTGACGTTCGAAAAATACTTCGGCACCAGCGCCGTGATCGCGGCGCAGTTCTTTTACAAGGACATCGTCAGCTATATCGACCAGGCGCGCTTCGTGTTCGATTACGGTGGCCTGCCGCTTCCGGCCGGTCCGATCCCGCCGAGCACGATCGGTTTCCTCGACGCGCCGACCAATACCGGCGGCGGTGATTTCTACGGCGCCGAGCTTGCTCTCACCCTGCCGTTCGACCTCGCCACCCCGGCGTTGGAGGGCTTCGGCTTCACCGGTGGTCTCGGCTGGACCGAAACCAAGATCGAGGATGCCTTTGGCAATGTCGACCAGATCCCGGGTTACTCCGAATGGGTCGCAAACGGCACACTCTACTACGAAATGGGCGGGTTCAATGCGCGCGGCAGCGTCCGCCACCGCTCTGGCTTCCTCGGCGATTTCACCGGCTTCGGCGGCTCGCCTACCCGGCGCAACGCGCTCGCGGAAACCATCGTCGATGCTCAGATCGGCTATGATTTCGAAGGCGGAGCGTTCGAAGGACTGTCGGTCTATCTGCAAGGCCAGAACCTGACCGATGAACCATTCGTTTCGATCAACAGCAACGGCAATCCGCTGCAGGTGATCGACTACCAGACCTACGGCCGTCGTTTCCTGGCGGGCTTCACCTACCGGTTCCGCTAAGAATGGCTGGGCGGGAGCAGACTGAAATGCCGGTCCGCTCCCGCTCATCCGCACAAGCTGATACCACTGCCTTGCCGGGCAATCCTCCGGCATTGCAAGGCGGCTGTTGCGCATGACCCGGACCGAAATCTCACCCATCATCATCGCCGGCGGCGGGACTGCCGGCTGGATGGCGGCCGCCGCGCTGGGACGATTTGCCGGGCGCAAGGTTGTGCTGGTGGAATCGGAAGCTATCGGCACGGTCGGTGTGGGGGAGGCGACGATCCCGCAGATCCGACTTTTCAACGCCGCGCTTGGCATCGACGAGGCCGAGTTCCTGCGTGAAACGCGCGCTACCTTCAAACTGGCCATCGAGTTTGGCGGCTGGTCGGGTGATGGCACGAGTTACCTGCATGCCTTCGGCCATGTCGGGCAGGGTGCAGGACTGCTGGCCTTCCAGCACTACTGGTTACGCGCGCGCGCTGCTGGCAAGGCCGGACCGCTGGCGGACTATTGCCTCAATGATCGCGCAGCCCAGGCTGGGAAAATGCAGATGTGGCGCCCCCAATCCGGGCAGGCCGCGCCCGACATGCCGTGGGCCTATCATTTCGATGCCTCGCTCTATGCCGCATACCTTCGCCGATATGCCGAGGCACATGGGGTGGAGCGGATCGAGGGCACAATCGCTGCGGTAGAGCATGACGGCGAGAGTGGCGATATCGGCGCGCTTCTGCTCGATGGCGATCGCCGCGTCGAGGGCGAGGTATTCATCGACTGCACAGGCTTCCGCTCGCTGCTGCTGGGCGATGCGCTGGGTGTCGAATTCGACGATTGGTCGCGCTGGCTCCCGTGTGACCGCGCTGTGGCGGTGCCGTGTGAAGCCAGGGGCGAGTTCACACCTTATACTCGCGCGACCGCCCATGCGGCGGGTTGGCAATGGCGCATTCCATTGCAACATCGGATCGGTAACGGCCACGTCTTTAGTTCCGAGTTCATGGACGAGGACGAGGCGAGCAAAATCCTGCTCGACAATCTCGACGGCAAGCCGACCAGCGATCCGCGTGTCCTGCGCTTCACCACCGGCATGCGGCGCGAGCCATGGCATCGCAACTGTCTGGCACTGGGACTTTCGGCGGGATTCATGGAGCCGCTCGAATCGACCAGCATCCATCTGATCCAGGCGTCGATCGCACGCTTTCTGCAAATGCTGCCGGGCGCGGAAGTCGCCCCGGCCATGCGCGACGAATTCAATCGACAAGCGACCTTCGAGTGGAGCCGGATCCGCGATTTCCTGATCCTGCATTACTGGGCCAACGGTCGCCATGGCGAGCCGTTCTGGGACCGCTGCCGGGAAATGGACGTGCCGGATACCCTTCGGTCCAAGGTCGAGGCCTTTCGCGCCGAAGCCTATCTGCACCGCGAGCACGAGGAACTGTTTACAGAACCGGGCTGGTTGCAGGTGCTGGTCGGTCAGGGGATCATCCCCGAAAGCTATAACTCGATCGCTGACGCCATGTCCGAAGCCGAGCTCGAAAGCCTGTTGGCTGGCCTCGTCGAAGGCCAGCGCAAGATAGTCGACTCGATGCCCGACCACGCCCCGTTCCTCCGCGCGTATATCGACCCTCGCGCTGCAAATGCGCAGGGCGGCGGTGGCTCGACCAGTCAAAGGATGCCAGCCTGATGCGTATCGCCCTTTCCGCCTTCGCCATGGCACTAGCCGGTTGCAGCACAGTCCCGCTCACGGCGCAGGCACCCGAAGACGAAATGCTCGCCTCAGTACGCGAACGCGCGCCGACCGAGGAGGTCATCTATTTCGTTTTGCCAGACCGCTTTGCCAATGGTGACAGGGGCAATGACCTCGGCGGCTATCCGGCCGATCGGCTCAAGAGCGGCTACGATCCGACCCACAAGGGTTTTTATCATGGCGGCGACCTCAGGGGGCTGACCGACAAGCTCGACTTTATCGAGGGGTTGGGCGTTACCGCGATCTGGTTTGCTCCGATCTTCAAGAACAAGCCGGTGCAAGGGCCGGCCGGAGACGAGAGCGCGGGCTATCACGGGTATTGGGTGACCGATTTTACCCGCATCGATCCGCATTTCGGCACGAATGCGGAGTTCAAGGCTTTCGTCGACGCGGCCCATGCGCGCGGGATGAAGGTCTATATGGACATCATCACCAACCACACCGCCGACATCATACAATATGCGGAAGGCGAGTATGCCTATCGCAGCAAGGGCGCCTTTCCCTATTCGACCCGCGGCGGGCCGGACGGGGCACGCATCAATGAAGGATTTGCCGGCGACGCGGACCCATCGGCGGCAAATTGGGCGAAGCTGACCGATCCGGTCTATGCCTACACTCCCGTCGTTCCCGAAGCCGAGAAAAACGCGAAGGTTCCGGCCTGGCTCAATGATCCGGTCTATTACCACAATCGCGGCAACAGCGAATGGTGGGGCGAGAGCGCGGTCTATGGCGATTTCGCTGGCCTTGACGATCTGTTCACCGAACATCCGCGCGTCGTCGAGGGAATGATCGAAATCTTCGGCAGCTGGATCGACCGCTTCGGCATCGACGGCTTCCGCATCGACACCGTCAAGCACGTCAATCCCGAGTTCTGGCAGGCCTTCGTCCCCGCCATGCTTGAGCGCGCCAAAGCCAATGGCATCCCCAACTTCCACATCTTCGGCGAAGTCTATTGGGGCGGACCGCAGCCGGGCGGATTGCATCAATATACCATCCGCGACCGGATGCCGGCGGTGCTCGACTTTACCTTCCAGGCCGCGGTCCAGGAAGTGGTTGCGAACAAGCGTAGCCCTGAAGTGCTCTATGAAATGCTGCGCGGCGATATCCTCTATGCCGAAGGCGAGAAGACCGCGCTGCAGAACCCGACCTTCCTTGGCAACCACGACATGGGCCGGTTCTCGATGTTCGTGAAACAGGCCAATCCGGATGCCGACGACAGCGAACTGCTGGCGCGCACGATGCTCGGCCATGCCATGCTGATGACGCTGCGCGGGGTGCCGACGATCTATTACGGCGACGAGCAGGGCTTCGTGTCCGACGGCAACGACCAGCTCGCCCGCGAAAACATGTTCTCCAGTCGCGTAGATCTTTACAACGACAATGACCTTCTCGGCACTGACGCGACCACGGCAGAAGAAAATTTCGATCCCCAGCACCCGCTCTACCGGTTGATTGCAGGTCTTTCGGCACTTCGTCGGGCGAACCCTGCCTTGCGGACCGGGCATCACACGCTGGGCACGTTCGATCGCGAGCCGGGCCTGTTTTCGCTCACCAGGACGGACCCTGTAACCGGCCAAAGTGTTCTTATCGCTTTCAACACCAGCGACGAGCCGATCATCCGCGGAATCGAGATTGACCATGCTGCCAGCGGTGTGACCGGCCTTGTTGGTCCGTGCCCTGTTGGCATTAGCGCGCCCGGCAGTCTTGTCATGATCCTATCGCCCTTCGGCTACGCAGTGTGCGAGCTAACCTTGGAAGAGGATGGCTGAACCCATGGCCACTGCCGGTAATCCTTCAACGTCGCGCGCACCCGGTCGCCAATGGTGGAAGGGTGCGGTGATCTACCAAATTTATCCGCGCAGCTTCATGGATGCGAATGGCGACGGGGTAGGAGACCTACCCGGCATCACTGCGCGGCTCGATCATGTTGCCTCGCTCGGCGTCAATGCCATCTGGGTCAGTCCGTTCTTCAAATCCCCGATGAAGGATTTCGGCTATGACGTAGCGGATTATTGTGATGTCGACCCGCTGTTCGGCACGCTCGAGGATTTCGATGCGATGGTGGCCAAGGCCCACGGGCTCGGCCTGCGCGTCCTGATCGACCAGGTGTACTCGCACACGTCGGACGAGCACCCCTGGTTCGTCGAAAGCCGGCAGAGCCGTGACAATCCCAAGGCGGACTGGTTCGTCTGGGCCGATGCCAAACCCGACGGTTCGCCGCCGTCCAATTGGCAAAGCGTCTTTGGCGGCCCGGCCTGGACCTGGGATGCCCGGCGCGGTCAGTATTACCTGCATAATTTCCTCAACAGCCAGCCGCAGATCAACGGGCACAACCCGGATGTGCAGGGCGCCTTGCTCGATGTTGCCCGTTTCTGGCTCGACCGGGGTGTCGACGGGTTCCGGATCGATGCGCTCAACTTCCTGATGTGCGATCCCGAATTGCGCGACAATCCGCCAGCGCCCCCGAGCGATCGACCGCGCACCCGCCCGTTCGACTTCCAGCGCAAGGTGCGCAACATGTCGCATCCCGACATTCCCGGCTTCCTCGCCCGCATTCGCGAAGTCACTGACAGCTACGACGCGATTTTCACCGTCGCCGAAGTGGGCGGCGATGAGGCCGAGGCGGAGATGAAATCCTTCACGCATGGCGAAGAGCACCTCAACTCTGCCTACGGTTTTAATTTCCTTTATGCAGACAGCCTGACCCCGCCGCTTGTTTGCTCCGCACTGGCGCAGTGGCCGGACGAGGGAGGGATGGGCTGGCCAAGCTGGGCGTTCGAGAATCACGATGCGCCGCGCGCCTTGTCACGTTGGTGCGCGCCCGAGCATCGCGAGGCCTTTGCGCGGCTCAAGATGACGCTGCTGATGAGCCTGCGCGGTAATGCTATCCTCTATTACGGCGAGGAACTGGGGCTGACCCAGGTCGATATTCCTTTTGACCAGCTGCACGATCCCGAGGCGATCGCCAATTGGCCGCTGACCCTTTCACGCGATGGTGCGCGCACACCCATGCCTTGGAATGCGGAAGAGCCCAGCGCAGGTTTCGGCTCAGTCCGGCCGTGGCTGCCGGTGGGGGCCGAGAATACCTCTCGCGCCGTCGATGTGCAGGAGCGCTCGGATAGTTCGATGCTCGCTTACACGCGATCTGTCATCGCCCTGCGCAACGCCAACGCGGCACTTAACCACGGGGCTGTTCGTGACTGTAGCACGCAGGGCGACCTGCTTGATCTCGTTCGCGAGGCGGATGGTCAGACGGTGCGCTGTCTGTTCAATCTCGGCCCGCAGACGGTCCCGATATCACAGGCGGAAGGCAGCATATTGTTCGCCGCCAACAACGCCACCCCCGACAATTTGCCGCCATACGGCGCGCTGATTCTGGAGACCTGATCCCATGCGCCTATTCCTCGCCGCCGCCTCCTCGCTCGCCCTTGCCGCGCCGTTGGCGGCGGCGGAGATTTCCTCCCCCGATGGCAGGATCACGGTTGAAATGGATGTCGATGGCGATGGCGTGCCATTCTACCGCGTCGAGCGCGACGGTAAGGAAATCATCGCCGAAAGCGACCTCGGCTTTCTGTTTACCGATGCCGAACCGATGCGGCGCAATTTCGTGGTCGTTGGCGAAAGCGTGACCGGGACTGACAACACCTGGGAACAGCCCTGGGGCGAGCGGCAGTTCGTGCGCGATTACCATAACGAACTGTTCGTCACATTCCAGGAAACCCGCGAAAGCTCGACCCGGGTCCTGTCAGTGCGGATGCGGGTATTCGATAACGGTATTGGATTCCGTTACGAATTTGCAGCCCCGACCGATGGCTCCGCGACCCGTATCGCGGAGGAGTTGACCGAGTTCGTAATCGCGCCCGAGGGCACGGCATGGTGGATCCCGGCGGGTGAGTTCAACCGCTACGAGTACCCCTACAACGAAACCCCGATCGAAGGTGTCTCGGTGGCACACACGCCGATGACGGTGCGGCTGGAGGACGGCACACATCTGTCATTCCACGAGGCTGCGCTGGTCGATTACGCGGGTATGTGGCTCAAACGTAAGGATGGACGAGCCTTCCGCGCCACCCTCTCGCCGTCGAGCCGCGGGGCCAAGGTGGTACGCGAAGGCGCTTTCAACACGCCATGGCGTACTATTCGCATCGCCGACGACGCATCCGGTCTGGTCGAGAATGACCTCGAGCTCAATCTCAACGAGCCCAACAAGCTGGGCGACGTGTCATGGTTCGAGCCGGCCAAATACATCGGTATCTGGTGGGGGATGATCTCCAATCGCTGGACGTGGGCGCAGGGGCCGCGTCATGGCGCCACGACCGAGCGGGCCAAGGAGTATATCGATTTTGCCGCTGCCAACGGCTTTCGCGGGATCCTGATCGAGGGCTGGAATGTCGGTTGGGACGGCAACTGGTTCGGCAATGGGCGCGACTACAGCTTCACCAAAAGCTATCCCGACTTCGACCTGCAAGAAGTCGCCGCCTATGCGCGCAAGAAGGGCGTGCATATCGTTGGCCATCATGAAACCGGCGGTAATATAGATGTTTACGAGAAACAGCTCGCAGATGCGATGAAGCTGTACGGCGAACTTGGCATCGATGTCGTCAAGACCGGCTACGTCGCCGATGCCGGCGGAATTATCGCCTGCAACGCTGACGTGAACGATCCTTGCGAGGGCGAGATTTTCGAATGGCATGACGGGCAGCGCATGGTCCAGCACCACCTCAAGGTTGTGCAGGAAGCGGCGAAGAACCAGGTCGCGGTCAATCCGCATGAGCCGGTCAAGGATACCGGCCTCAGGCGGACCTATCCAAACTGGGTCGCCCGTGAAGGTGCGCGCGGCCAAGAATACAACGCCTGGGGTGCCTTCAACAACGGACCCGAGCACGATCCGACGTTGGTTTATACGCGGATGCTGTCCGGCCCGATGGACTATACGCCCGGTGTGCTGGGTCTGATTGGCGACAATGGCGTTCCGATCGCCTCGACCAAGGCCAAGCAACTCGGGCTCTATCTCGCCATCTACTCACCGATCCAGATGGCGGCGGATTTCATCGAGAGCCTTGCGGCCCATCCGCGCGAACTGGAATTCATTCGTGAAGTGCCCGCCGACTGGGCCGAGAGCAAGCTGATCGCGGGCGAAGTGGGCGACTACGCAATCTTTGCGCGCAAGGACCGTAATAGCCAGGACTGGTATGTTGGCGGCGTTAACGACGCGACCGAGCGAACCCTGACGCTCGAGTTTGACTTCATCGATGACCGCCAGAGCTACTCCGTTCGCGTCTGGAAGGATGGCCCCGAAGCGACTTATCTGACCGACAAGCGACATGACATCGCCTACGAAACATTGACCGTCACCAAGGGCGATAGTTACACTGTCCGGCTCGCGCCTGGAGGCGGCCTGGCGATGCAGTTCAAACCGGTTTCATGAGGATTTTCACAGCATTGCTGGCCTTAATTCTGGCCGCATGTACGACAGCGGAGTTGCCGGCGCCCGACGCGGGGCGATTTGTCGAGATCGAGCGGATCGCCGTCGCCGGCTTACCTGACCAGCGGGTCACCATCTGGCTGCCGCCCGGATACGACACCGACGACCGGCGCTACGGCGTCCTCTACATGCATGACGGACAGAACCTGTTCGATCCGGCCGACGCCCATTACGGCAAGGTCTGGCGCGCCAGCGACGTTGTGTCGGACCTGGCCGCAAAAGGGGCAATCGAACCGGTCATTATCGTCGGCATATGGTCGCCGGGGGAGGACCGGTATCGCCAGTATCTGCCGCAGTTCACCTATGAGGATGCGAGCACCGAACTGCGTGCGGCCATGGATCGCCATGCTGGCGGCAAGCCGATCATCTCGGCCCGCTATCTCGAATGGCTTGCCGACGAATTGAAACCGCGCATCGATGCCGATTATCGCACAATCGCCGGACCATCCGATACCGCCATTGCCGGGGCGAGCATGGGCGGAATCATGAGCTGCTATGCCGCAATCGAACGGCCAGACGTTTTTGGCCGCGCAGCCTGCGTCAGCTCGCACTGGCCACTAGCCGATCCTGGCAATGAAAGCTTTGCCAACGAGGCTGATGCAATCTGGCGGGACTACATACTGGTCGAGGCGGGGGCACCCGAGGGTCGCCGGATCTGGATGGATCACGGCACGGCCGCGCTCGATCAGCACTATCCGCCTCGGCAGGCCTATGTCAGCCAGGCGTTCCGGGTGGCAGGCTGGAAGGAGGAGCGCGATTTCGTCGCCCGAGAATATGTCGGTGCCGAGCATGACGAGATCGCGTGGAACGAGCGCTTGCCGGAAATGCTTACCTGCCTTCTTTCCGAGCGATGAGCGAAGAAAAAGCGCCCGATGTGGTCATACTTGGCGGCGGCAGCGCCGGCTGGATAACCGCCTGCCTGCTGCACCAGCAATGGGCTGCAAAGGGCGGCTCGGTCACCGTGGTCGAAAGCCCCGAGATCGGCATTATCGGGGTGGGCGAAGGTTCCACCCCGCAACTCAAGGCCTTCTTCGACCAGCTTGGAATTGACGAGGCCGAGTGGATGCCGGCTTGCAATGCCACCTACAAGCTGGGCATCCGCTTCACCGGCTGGAGCGAGCGGCCGGGGTTCGAAAGCTATTACCACCCGTTTCCCGGCCCGGTGGACATGCACTCCGAACCGCATTTCGTTCACAATTGTGCGCTTGCAAGACACGGGCTGGATGTGCCCGCGCACCCCGACGACTGGTATCTGGCGAGCCTGCTCAGCGAAGAGGGCAAGGGACCGCACCCGGCCGAGACGTTCCCCTTCGTCCCCAGCTACGGCTATCATTTCGATGCCCATGCCCTGGGCGCTTTCCTGCGCGACAGGGCGGTCAGAAAAGGCGTGGTGCATCGCCCGCTGAAGGTCACTTCGGTCGAGCGAACGAGCGGGGGCGATATTGCCGCGCTGCAGTGCGAAGGCGGCGAGCGGGTCGAAGGCGAGCTGTTCGTCGACAGCTCGGGCTTTCGCGCGATGCTGGCGCAGGAGGAACTCGGGGCCACTTTCCTTCCCTTCGCCGAGAACCTGTTCAACGACCGGGCCGTGGTGCTCCCGACCCCGCATTCGGGGAAGTTCAAACCACAGACCGAGGCCATCGCCATGCGGGCGGGCTGGCGCTGGAAAATCCCGCTCACCACGCGGGTCGGCAATGGCTATGTCTATTCCTCCAACCATATCAGCGACGAAGAGGCCGAGGCCGAATTGCGCGCTGCATTGGGACTTGAGGAAAGCGAGCAGCAGGCGCGTGTCCTCAGGATGAAGGTCGGCCGGCTGGAGCACAGCTGGACTCGCAATTGCCTGGCCGCCGGGCTCGCTCAGGGTTTCATCGAACCGCTTGAAGCGACCGCTCTGCACATCGTCATTGCCACTACGCTTGAGTTTGCCCAAGCCTACGAGGCGGGCGGATTTTCGGACAGGCACCGCGACACGTTCAACGCCTCGATCGCGGCGCGCTACGAGGGTATTCGCGACTACATCGTCGGGCACTATCGCCTCGCCCAGCGCAGCGATACGCCATACTGGCGCGAGAACATTGCCAACGATCGCCTGTCGGACAATCTAAAGAAGATGATGACAGCATGGTTTCGCCAAGCCGACCTGCTTGCGGCCAATGACGAGGCCTATGGCGGCAAGCGCTATTATGCCAATGCCAGCTGGCACTGCCTGTTCGCCGGCTATGGCACCTTTCCACCTACCGAGAAGCTCCAGTCTCCCCCGCCGCAGGCGCGACCTGCCGATCTGGCGCAGGTCAAGACGATACTGGCGACCTGCGCGCGCAACTTTGAACCATACAACCCGCTGGCAGATTGACGCGCACACCCTTGTTCGGCCAAGCAGCACACGGGGCTTGTGGGACGAGGAAAGCAATAGTGAGCAAGGACGAAAGACGCCTGACCTCGTTTGACGTGGCGGCCCGTGCGGGCGTCTCGCAATCGACTGTGTCGCGAGCCTTGTCGGGTTCATCAACGATTACCGAGGCGACCCGCACCCGGGTGATGGAAGCAGCCCGGGAGCTTGGCTATGTCGTCGACGAACGGGCCGCACGGTTGCGCAGCGGCAAGAGCAGGACGATCGCCGTCGTTCTGATCGGACGCGCGGGCCAGGGCGCGGCTGCGGTCAATCCCTTCTACTACTCACTGCTCGGCAGCGTCTGCACAGCAGCGGCGCAATTGGGATACCAGTCGCTCGTCTCGATCCAGTCCGAGCCCGAGCAATTCTTTGGCCAGTTTGTCGAGCGGGGACAGGCTGATGCCGTGGTGGTCCTCGGCACCGCGACCAACCGCGAGGCTTGGCGCCACTTCGAAGAGTATCGCCAGCAGCAGGATCGCCTGGCTTTCTGGGGGGCGCCTTTCGAAGGGCGGGGATATGTTCGCAGCGACAATCGCGATGGGGCACGGCTGGCAGTCGAACGGCTGTTGGCAGGAGGGTATTGCAAGATTGCCTTTATCGGCGAGACCGATGGCGCGCAGCGACAGTTCCAGGAACGCTACGAAGGCTACTGCGCAGCGCTGGAGGATGCGGGTCTGCCGTGCCTCGAAGCCATCACCGCCCCCGGCATCACTCGCGAGGAACAGGGTGCTGGCGCCATCGCTGTTATGCGCCGGGAGAACATCGAGTTCGATGCCGTATTCTCGGCTTGCGATGCGATGGCCCTGGGCGCACTCGCAGCGCTGCGCGAGGCAGATATCGCGGTACCCGAATCCGTTGGGGTGATCGGGTTCGATGGGCTTGGGGTGGGCGAACATTCCTCGCCTCCGCTGACCACGATCGAACCGGATTTTGTCGAGGCCGGTCTCAACCTGGTGGAAGCGGCCCTGGGGGGAGCTGACGATGACCGGGACCGCCGCGTATCGGTTCGGCTGGTCGAACGCGAAAGCGCCCGATGCGTGCATTCGTAAGGCCAGAAGGCCGTCGGCGCAGTATCTGACACATCAGACGGTTGCTCCCGACCGGGCGTATCCCGTGCGTTCAGCTTGCCGTCACGCCGAGGTCATTTAAGGTGGCCCTCGGGATCGGAGGGAGGTCATAGTGATTCTCGATAGATCGAGCCGGTTGGCACTGGGTGCACTGCTGGCATTGGCTTCCGCCCCGCTGCGGGCGGATGTCATGGAAATCGGTGACGATGGCGCACGCTGGATTGCTGGCGGCGTTGGCGCTGTTCCTGGCCAAACTCCGCTGACAGCTCCCTATGGCGTTCCCCCAACAGCATTCGAAGTCAGCCCTGAGCTGACTGGACATGTGCCGGAATCGGTAGTTTCCGATCCCGCTCTCACCGCGCTCGGCATCCCGCCTGGCTACCAGGCCACCGTCCACGAC
>SHLU01000169.1 GCA_004282995.1 Sphingomonadaceae bacterium | reverse complement strand
AGCACATCGAGGTGATCGTTCGCCAGATGCTGCAGAAGGTCGAGATCACCAACGGCGGCGACACCGTGCTGCTGCCGGGCGAACAGGTCGATCGCGAAGAAATGGACGAGGCCAACTCCAAGCTCGGCAAGGGCAAGAAGCCGGCTACGGGCACTCCGGTGCTGCTCGGCATCACCAAGGCCAGCCTGCAGACGCGTTCGTTCATCTCGGCCGCCTCGTTCCAGGAAACCACCCGCGTGCTTACGCAGGCCTCGGTTGAAGGAAAGAAGGACACGCTGATCGGTCTCAAGGAAAACGTGATTGTTGGTCGTTTGATACCGGCCGGTACCGGTGCTGGCATGAACCGCATGCGCGTCACCGCCTCGGCCCGCGATGCTGCACTGCGCGCGCAGTGGAAAAAGCAGCAGGACGCCCTGGCTGCCGACGAAGCTGCGAAAGCAGTCCCGGCAGAGAAGGAACCGGAAGCCGAAGTGATGGATACCGACGCCATGGCCGCCGCCATGGGCGGAGGCGAGGCCAAGCCTGAAGCCGCACCGGCTCCGGAAGCCTCCGAAACCGACGCCGTGGAGCAGAGCGACAGCTAAGCTCCAGGGTCACGGACCAGACAAAGGCCCCGCCGGAGCGATCCGGCGGGGCTTTTCTTTGCGGCACCGGCAACCAGAGAACTGGTCCACACTTTGCTCGCAATAGGCAAACAGCCGCGCTAACGGCAACGCATGACCACCATCACCCGCTTCGCTCCATCTCCCACAGGTCGTCTGCATGTCGGCAATATCCGCACGGCGCTGCACAACTGGATGCTCGCTAGGAAAAACGGCGGCAAGTTCCTGCTGCGGATCGACGATACCGATGCCGAGCGGTCGCGCGAGGAATATGTCGATGCGATCCGGGCCGATCTGGCGTGGCTGGGCCTTGAGCCTGATGGCGAAGAGCGCCAGTCGGCACGGCTCGACAAGTACCAGGCGGCTTTCGATGCGCTGCGCGATGCAGGCCGGATCTATCCGGCTTACGAGACTGCACAGGAACTGGACCTCAAGCGCAAGATCCAGCTCGGACGCGGGCTACCGCCGATCTATGACCGCGCGGCCCTCCGACTGAGCGAAGAAGAACGCGCGGCGAAAGAGGCCGAAGGCATCGCCCCTCATTGGCGCTTCAAGCTGGACCATGACGAGGCGATTGCCTGGGACGACGGCGTACGCGGTGCTTCCAAATTCGATCCCGCCACGCTCTCCGATCCCGTCGTCCGGCGTGCCGATGGGAGCTGGCTTTACATGCTTCCAAGCACCGTTGACGATATCGATATGGGCGTCACCCACGTGTTGCGCGGCGAGGATCACGTGTCCAACACTGCCGTGCAATTACAGATGTTTACCGCACTTTATGCTGCGCAGCATAATTCGGCTCCGAACGTGCCCGAATTCGCCCACGAGGCCTTGCTGGTGGGCAAGGAGGGCAAGCTGTCAAAGCGGTTGGGATCGCTGGGCTGCGATGCCTTTCGTGAACGCGGGATCGAACCTGAAGCGATTATCGCCTTGCTGGCGCGGCTAGGCACCTCGCTCCCCGTGGAGGCAATCGCCGAGCGGCAAAGCCTGGTCGAGAGTTTCGATCTTGCGACCTTCGGCCGCGCTCCTGCGAAATTCGACGATGCCGAGCTTGAGCGGGTCAATACCGCGATTGTCCACCAGATGAGCTACGAAGATGTGCGGCAGCGCCTGCCCGAGGGGATGGACGAGGCCGGGTGGCATGCGATCCGGCCCAACCTGTCGCATGTCGATGAAGCCGGGGAGTGGTGGCGGCTGGTCACCGGCCCCATCGAACAACCAGATTTCTCGGCCGAGGATCGGGCCTATCTCGAAGTGGCGGCGCAAACTCTGACATGGAGCGAAGATCCGTGGCACGCGCTCACGAATGCACTGAAGGAGACTACTGGCCGCAAGGGCAAGCCGCTGTTCCTGCCTCTGCGGCAGGCTCTTACCGGCATGGACCACGGCCCCGACATGGGCGAACTGCTGCCGGTGATCGGTGAGGGTGAGGCCAAGGCCCGGCTGGAACGCGCCGCGGCCAGTTAAAATCGGGCGGCTATCCAGCCAAGATAGAGGCCGACACTTCTTCGATACTGCCGGTCACCAGCAACGGACTGCCTCCGACCATGCCGACCAGCGTCTGGCCATTCTCGCCTGTCCGGAGCCAAGCGATATTGCCTGCTACGACGAGATAATCACCGCCGCGTGAGGGGAGCCTTACAAATTTCATAATTCTGTTCCTGACGACGGGCACCATAAGACCGCAGCAGCGCAATTAGTGTTAACGAACGGCCACTTCTTTACCGGTGACAGAGCAGGGCTGCCATGACCCTGATCTCAGGCGCGTCGCTTTTCCCAGCCGATCAAGGCGATCGCCAGTACCACCGGGATGAGGGACAGCGCGCCGAACCGGACATCGCCGGTGGAGAAGATCATCATGCTCGATGCCAGGAATCCGGCTGCCATCAGGGCCAGTCCGGCAATTCGTGTCCGGGCAAAGACGGACGCAGCGGCGCCTGCAATCTGCGCCAGCCCCAAGGGCACGATCCAGAAAGCACTCACCCCTGCGTCGCGGAAGAACGCGATTTCCTGCGGCATATTCGCCAGTTTGGCTCCGCCAGCTGCAAGGCTGATCAAAACCAGGGCGGCGAGCAGGCCGTAGGCAACGATCCTCACTTCAATTCATCCTCTCCGGATACATGGCGTTCAAGCTCATCCCCGGTAAGTGTGACCACATGGAGCAGGTTGGTGCTCCCCGGCGTTCCGAACGGTACGCCGGCCAATGCTATCAGCTTGCTACCGGCGCTGCCGAAGCCGTGCCGAAGCGCCATCCGCTTGCCCTTGGCAATCATCTCTTCAAAGCTACCGATATCCTTGGTCGCCACGGCATGCGCGCCCCAGAGCAAGGCCAGCCGGCGTGCGGTTTTCATCGAGGGCGTGAGTACCAGCATCGGTACGCTCGGCCGTTCGCGGGCAACCCGGCGCGCGGTCGAGCCGCTGCCCGTGAAGACAGTGATGGCGCTGATCGACACGGTATCGGCGATCGTCATGCAGGCATGGCTGAGTGCATCGGCGGTGGTCGGATCGGGCGGGGTGTCGAGCAGGCGGACGCGCTGGATATATTCGCCATCGCGTTCCACCTGGACGGCAATCTTGTGCATGATGGTGACGGCTTCCTCGGGCCACTCGCCGGCTGCCGTCTCGGCCGAGAGCATGACCGCATCGGCCCCGTCATAGACGGCATTGGCAACGTCGGAGACTTCGGCGCGGGTCGGGGCCGGGCTTTCGATCATGCTTTCGAGCATCTGGGTCGCCACGATCACCGGCTTGCCCTTGAGCCGGGTCTTGTTGACGATTTGCTTCTGCAACGGCGGCACTTCATAGGGTTCGAGCTCGACCCCAAGGTCGCCGCGCGCAACCATTATGCCGTCGGACATCTCGATGATCTCGTCGAGCCGGCGGATCGCCATCGGCTTTTCAATCTTGGCGCATAGCGCGCCGCGTCCGCCCATCAAGCGCCGCGCTTCGGCCAGGTCTTCGGGCCGCTGGACGAAGCTGAGTCCGATCCAGTCGGCCCCCTGGTCCATGGCAAAGGCGAGATCCTTGCGGTCCTTGTCGGTCATCGCCGGGATAGGGATCTCGGCATCGGGCACGTTGACGCCCTTGCGGTCGGAGATCACCCCGCCGACTTCGGCCGAGCAGAAGATGCGGTCTTCGTCGGCTTCCTTGACCACAAGCCGGATCTTGCCGTCGTTGATCAGCAGGCGCTGTCCCTTGCTCAGCAGCCCGAACAGTTCGGGATGTGGCAGTTCGACGCGGGTTTCGTCACCGGGTTCGGGATTGCGGTCGAGCGTGAAATGGCCCGAATGGCGGATTACCGCCTTGCCGCCCTTGAAGGTGCCGACCCGCAGCTTGGGACCCTGGAGGTCGCACAGGATCGCCACCGGGCGGTAGAATTCGCGTTCGAGATCGCGGATCGCGCGGATGGTGGCGGCATGGGTGGCGTGGTCGCCATGGCTCATGTTGACGCGGAAGGCGTCGGCGCCGGCCTTGTAAAGGCGGCGCAGCATGGCAGGGTCGCTGCTGGCCGGGCCGACCGTGGCGAGAATCTTGACCTTGCGGCCGCGGGGATCGAGCTTTTGCATTGCCCGCAGGCTATGGCACAGCCGCAAGGCAACTCAAGGGATAGTAACAATGGATACGAATGCGCCTGACCACCAAACCGATCCGCTCGACCAGATTGACGATGCCGTGGCCGCTGCTGCCTTTCGTCGGCTGGTGCGCCATCTGCGCCATCGCCATGACGCGCAGAATATCGAACTGATGGGGCTGGCCGGCTTTTGCCGAAATTGCCTGGCGGACTGGATTCGCGATGCCGGATATGAGGGCGACAAGGCGGCCGCGCGCGAACTCATCCACGGCATGCCGATGGAGGAATGGAAGGCAACGCGGCAGAAACCTGCAACCGATGCACAGGTCGCAGCGATGGAGGCGAGCCTCGCCAGGAACCGGGCCGATCTGCGTTAGATCTGCAAAACACACAGGAATTATTTTCACAGGTGGTTCAATCGCCGCTGTGGGCTGGCTATCGAGCCTGCAACCTGATTCTCATTTACATAACCGGAGACCATGATGGCCGAAGCAACCGATGACCGCCTGCGCCTGCTGATCGAGCGCGTCGAGCGCCTCGAAGAAGAGAAGAAGGGCATCGCCGACGACATTCGCGATGTCTATGCCGAGGCCAAGGCGGTCGGCTACGATCCCAAGATCATGCGCCAGATCGTGCGCCTGCGGAAGATGAAGCCCGACGATCGCAGCGAGCAGGAAACCATCCTGGAAACCTACAAGGCCGCGCTCGGCATGGGTTGA
>SHLU01000168.1 GCA_004282995.1 Sphingomonadaceae bacterium | reverse complement strand
AGCACCAGTTCTTCGGCCATTGTCGGGTGGCTCGCAGTGGTGGCGTCGAAATCCGCCTTGGTCAGCCCGGCCTTCACCGCGATGGCGGCGGCCTGCATCATCTCGGGCGCTTCGGGTGCGATCATGTGGATACCGACGATGCGCTCGTTGTCGCCCTCGCAGATCATCTTGATCAAGCTACGTTCGCTGCGCCCGGCCAGCACGTTCTTCATTGGCCGGAAGTCCGACTGGTAGACCCGAACCGAACCAAGCGTGTTCTTGGCCTCGCCCTCGGTCATCCCGACAGAGGCAATCGGCGGATGGCTGAAGACCGCGCTGGGGATGCAATCATGGTCGACCGCGTAGGGCTCGCCATCGCCGAACACGCTGTCGGCAAAAGCCTGGCCTTCGCGGATGGCGACGGGGGTCAGTTGGACCCGATCGGTCACGTCGCCCACGGCGTAAATGTAATCGAGATTGGTCCGGCTGAACTTATCGACCTTGATCTCGCCATTCTTGCCCAGTTCAACCCCGACGTTATCGAGGCCAAGCCCGTCAGTATTGGGGATGCGTCCGATCGCAAACATGACCAGGTCGACGCGCTCTTCGTCATTGTCGCTGAGCTTGACGAAATATCCGCCCTCTTCGCATGGCTTGATATACTCGAAGACGGTGTTGAACCTGAACTGGATGCCCTTTGTGATCGAAATCTGCAGCAGTCGGTCACGAACCGCCTCGTCATAGCCGCGCAGCAATTGGTCGCCGCGATTGACGATGGTAACTTCGCAGCCAAACTCATTGAAGATGCCTGCGAATTCGTTGGCGATATAGCCGCCACCGGCAATGATGATCTTCTCGGGTAACTTGTCGAGATGAAACGCCTCGTTCGAGGAAATGGCGTGATCGGCCCCCTCGCAGTCGGGAATCCTGGGATGCGCCCCGGTGGCAATCAGGATCGTCTTGGCGGTCACCTTCTTGCCGCCGGCGAGCGTGATTTCATGGTCCCCGGTAATTTCGGCGCGTTCCTTGAAGATCGTTACGTCATGGCTTTCGAGCGTGTCGGTATAGGCGCCTTCAAGCCGGTCGACATCCGCCAACACATTGTCGCGGAGCTTGATCCAGTCGAAGCTCTTGCCCTCGATCTCCCAGCCGAATTTCTGGCAGTCTTCGAGATCCTCGGCAAAATGGGCCCCGTAAACGAGCATTTTCTTGGGCACACAGCCGCGGATCACGCAGGTTCCGCCGACCCTGTATTCCTCCGCAATGGCGACTTTTGCGCCATGAGCTGCCGCCACGCGGCTGGCGCGTACACCACCAGAGCCACCACCAATTGTGAAAAGGTCGTAATCGTAGTCGGCCATGCGGGAAATCTCCTGTTGCGCGCACGATATGGCGGGCCGGTCGGCGCTTGCCAACCACCCGCCATTTCCGCGCGCGACAGAACCCCCCGTAGGGGTCAGTCCCGCATCATGTCACAGATTATCAGCCGCGCGGGCTTCCGCCGCCTCCGCCGCCGCTGCTGCGACGGCGCTGCGGACGACCGCCTCCGCCGTGGTTGCCACCGCCGCCTTGACCGGCGCCGGGGCTTCCGCCCGAACGATTGGGCCTGCCGGCCCGGTTGGGGTGCTTGCGCTTGGGTTTGCCGGCGGGACGCGGAGCATTATCGCCAGCGCCGGCATGGACCGGATTAGGAACTGCACCGCGCTGTTCCGACCGCTGGCCAGACCCATGCCCACCCTGCCTGGGCTTGCCGTGACTGCGCGACTGGCCGCCACGCGTTCCTGCCTTCGGCTTGGGTTGCACTCGCTGGCCGCGCTGCTGCTTGGGCGCAGGCTTGGTCGGGCCGACACCTTCAACCACGGCGCGGAAATTTTCCGGCAATGACAGGCGCTCGAACTCGGCGTCGGTGTTGCGATTGATATCCTTGAGGTAGGCGCGCTCGTCCTCCGCACAGAAGGCAATCGCAACGCCGTCCTTGCCGGCACGAGCAGTACGCCCGATGCGGTGGACATATTGCTCGGGCACATTGGGCAGCTCGTAATTGATCACGTGGCTGACACCCGGAATATCGATCCCGCGCGCGGCGACGTCGGTTGCCACCAGCACGGGTGTCTTGGCACGCTTGAACTCGGCCAGAGCCCGTTCGCGCTGCGGCTGGCTCTTGTTGCCATGAATTGCATTGGCGGCGATGCCGGCCTGCGCCAGCTTCTTCACGACCCTGTCCGCGCCATGCTTGGTGCGGGTGAAAACGAGGATACGCTCCAGCTTGCCGGGCACTTCGTGGCGGCCCTTGAGGATCATTTCGAGCAGCGATTGCTTCTCGGCCTGCTGGACCATGAAAAGATACTGGTCGATCCGCTCTGCCGTGGTGGCAGCCGGAGTCACGGACACTTTAATCGGGTTGCGGCAATATTTGCCGACCAGGTCCTGGATCGCCTTGGGCATAGTGGCGCTGAAAAACAGCGTTTGCCGCTCGTCCGGGACCAGTTCGCTGATCTTGCGCAATGCGTGGATGAAACCAAGATCGAGCATCTGGTCAGCCTCGTCGAGGACGAGAATTTCGACGCCGTCGAGACGGAATGCCTTCTGGTCGATCAGGTCGAGCAAGCGGCCCGGCGTGGCGACGAGGATGTCAGTGCCGCGGTGCAGCTTGTTGCGATCCTTGCCGACCGATGTGCCGCCGACGATGGAGTGGACCTTGAGGCCGGCCATCGCGCCGTAATCCTTGGCCGACTGGGCAATCTGCCCGGCCAGTTCGCGCGTCGGTGCAAGCACCAGCATGCGGCAGGACTTGAACGGCACCTGGTTGTCGGATTCGCGCAGGCGGTCGATGCTCGGAAGCATGAAGGCTGCGGTCTTGCCGGTACCGGTCTGGGCGATGCCCAACAGGTCACGCCCTTCAAGCACTGGCGGAATCGCCTGCGCCTGGATCGGGGTGGGAACGGTATAGCCCTTCATGTCGAGGGCTTGCAGTACGGGCTGCGACAGCCCGAGAGTTTCAAAGGTAGTAGTCATAGTGTGAGGTTTAGCTCGCATATCATGCGGCGCGCTTCACGGATTCCGAGCGGAATCCGGGCGCGGCGCGGGTGTCAAAACGACCCGCGTGAAAAGGGAAGCTTCAGGAAAAGGACCGAAACGCTGCCGGGGCTTGGAGCTTTCTCGCTCCCGCCGCTTCACGCTGGCGGGCATTTCGATGAGCCGCATATGGTGCAACGCAGCAAGAATGTCAATGTATGGTCGTTAACATCTCGCAGTGACACAAGAAATCGGGCGGGCAGACCCGCAAAAATGCATCACCCCAACCCCGCCCGCTCGAGCAAAGATTGCGTGCTCGCATCAAACTCCTCGCCGCCGCCCTCGATATCCTTCGCCATTTTCTTGCCCAGTTCGACGCCGAACTGGTCGAAGGGGTTGATCCCCATCAGCACGGCATTGGCGAAGGTGCGGTGTTCGTGAAATGCGATCAGCGCGCCGAGCGTGGCGGCATCGAGATCATCGCACAGCATCGTTGCACTGGGCCTGTCGCCGGGGAAGGCGCGGGCCGGGTCCTTGCCGTCGGCTGCCATGTTGCCGCCTGCCATCAACGCCGCACCCTGGGCGAAGCAATTGGTCAGCAGGATACGGTGATGTGCAGGGTCGAGCTCGTCGCCCGGCGCGATGCTGGCGATGAAGTCGACCGGTACGAGGTGTGTGCCCTGGTGGAGCAGCTGGAACACCGCATGCTGCGCATCGGTCCCGACCCCGCCCCAGGTGATCGGCGCGGTCGGCCCTTCTACGGGCGAACCGTTAACTTGGACCCGCTTGCCGTTCGATTCCATCTCCAGTTGCTGGAGATAATCGGGAAACAGGCCGAGCCTCTCGTCGTACGCGAACACCGCGCGGGTCTGGCAACCCCGCACGCGGGTGTAATACTGATCCGCAAAGGCGGCGCGCAGCGGGAGGTTGGCGCGGCCATCGGTCTCGGCAAAGTGGCGGTCAATTGCCTGCGCGCCGGCCAGCATTGCCTCAAATTCGTCCCAACCCGTTGCCAGCGCGACCGGAAAACCGATGCTCGACCACAGCGAATAGCGTCCGCCGACGGTCTCCATGAATGGCAGCACGCGGGTTTCGTCGACACCGAACTCGACAGCCTTTTCAGGGTTCGCGGTCAGCGCAATGACGCGGCCGCCGGGATCGTCCACGCCGTTGTCACCGAGCCATTTGAGCGCGCTGTGGGCATTGGTCATCGTCTCGATCGTGGTGAAGGTCTTGGACGCGACAGCGATCAGCGTGGTCGCCGGATCACAGGCGGCAAAGGCCTGTTCCAGCGCCACACCGTCGATATTCGACACGACATGCACGTCGACCAGCGTCAGGTCACGCGTGAGGGCGTCAACCGCCAGCGCCGGCCCCAGCGCGCTGCCGCCGATACCAATATGGATCAGATGCTTGACCTTGCCGAGCGCCCCGTCATGGATGGCTTCGACCAGCATATTCATGCGCGCCAGCAGCGCCTGTGCTTCCTCGACGCTGGCATCGGCGCCCGTCCCACGTTGCGCAGTGTGCTCGGCGGCGCGGCCTTCGGTGACGTTGATCTTTGCCCCACTCAGCAGCTTTTCGCGTGCGGCGGCGAAACCTGCCGCATCGGCAAGCTCTTCGAACCCATCCAGAATCGCCGGAGTCAGATGGGTCTTTGACCAGTCGAACAGGATTCCACCCGAGGTTTCACCCTCGCCCCATTCGATCCGTTGGCTGAGGCGTTCGACACGTGCTTTATCCTCGTCAAACAAAGCCTCGAGAGTCTGTTTCTCCTCCGCCTCGATCGACTTCCACGCTGTCGTCACCGGATCACTCATGGCGCAAAATCTCCTTGCCAGTCTTCGCCTTGGGCCTAGTGGTGCCGCCGATGGTTGGAAACCCCGAAACGGCAGCGGATAGTTCTGCGCAGGCTGAAGCGACACACGGGCGCGAGGAAAGCGGGTCAAAGCACCGACGCAAGGGGCTCAGTTTCCCTGCCTTTGTCCTGCTGGTCGTGCTGGCGTCGCTGGCCTTCCGCAGTTTCGTATTTTCGCTCTACAACAT
>SHLU01000167.1 GCA_004282995.1 Sphingomonadaceae bacterium | reverse complement strand
GTCATTGTCGGCATCGAGTTCGGGACGGTAGCCCGGATCGCCGCGCCTGATCGGTGCGTATCCCGCTGCACGCGCTGCGTTGCAGTTGCGAAAATAGACCTCACGCGAGCGCATCGGACGGAACTCGGATGCCGGTGCCTCGGCCGCTTCGCGTTTCGGGCAATGAAGCGCGCCGGTTTCCTTGTGCATATGGCAGCGCTTGGCGCTTTCCTCGCTCGGATGGGCGGAGAGAGGGATTGCCAGTCCAAGAGCCGCGAGCGGCAATGGGAGGAAGGCTTTCTTCATGAAGCTATCCTACCAGTTACTGTACTGTGGGGAAGTATTCAGAAGCATTGCTCTGATGGTTATTCGGGGTAGTTTTGAGCCGGACTGAATTTGGGGGTCTCAAAATCATGCATTACAATTACGACGCGCTGCTCGATGCGGCGGGCGAGATGGAACAGTATTCGGGTTATCTCGATGGCGAGGACCTGAAGGCCAGCCAGCAGGTGCAGGCGAATTTCGCGAGTGTCCGCAACCGCTTCGTCTACGACGCGCTGGCAGCCGGTGACGACCCCGAGCAGATCAAGGCGAATATCGTCAGCGATCTCGATACGCTTGCCGAGGAAAATCCGGGCTGGGCAGGCCCGGCCTATATCGTGCGCGACGAACTTGTCGCTCGTATCGAGCAAGAGAGCCATAAGAACCCGACGTGGCGCAAGGTCGTGCGCTACACGCCGATCGCACTGGGCGTGATTGCGGTTGCCGCCTATTTCGGCGTGAAATTCTACAACGATGTCGACCTGTCGGACCCGTTCGAAAGCCGTCCTGGCGTGGTCGCGCGCGCCGAAGCTCTGGAGAAGACGCTTCGCTACGACGACTGGGCATCGACCAGATCGCGGCGTGGCGGCTTCATCAAGGACATCCTGCTCTGGCCGATTTCGCCGAGCGATGCGGAAGTGAATGCCGCGACGCAGGTGGCCGGCTTCGCCTTCGATGCGCAGGAATTCATGCGCAGCCAGCAGGCGCAGTGTAATTACACCGGCGAAACCTATGGCGAACAGCTAAGCGACCGCGAGATCGATTATCTCGAAAACTACGCTGCGCGCTTGCAATCCGAGGCGCTTGAGTGGGATGAAGATCCGCAGTTCACCATGCTCGTAATCGCGGCGGACACGCTTGGTTGCCCGCCGATCGACCGCTCGATGTTCGAGTTGCCAGAGCAGGACGTACCGGAGGAAGCGACACAAGATGAGCCAAACGCTTGAATTCATCCTCGATCTGGCGGCACCCAACGGATACCTCGCCTGGTATCCGCTCAAGGAGATTGCCGGACGCACCGGCGCGAAACTGGTTGTCACTCCGGTATTCCTTGGCGGGATGCACAAGCTGACCGGCAATTCTCCGCCGATAATGCGCGATGCCGATGTGAAGGGTAAGGTGCCCTATGCGGCGCTGGAGTTCCGCCGCTTCCTCGACCGGCATGCGATGGACCGGTTCAGCATGCATCCGGACCTGCCGTTCAATTCGATCCTGCTGCAGCGCATTCTCGTGGCGGCAGAGGACCAGAACGAGATGCAGGCGCTGGTCGACCTGTTCCAGCCCGCCGTGTGGGAGCAGAACATCGATTGCGGCGATGTGGATGCGGTGCGCGAAGTGCTCGAAAGTGGCGGCTTCGATGCCGACAGTTTGCTCGCGGCTACCCAAGATGCTGCCGTGAAGCAGAAGCTGGCCGATAATACGGAGAAAGCCGTCGAACGTGGCGCGTTCGGGATCCCGACATTCTTCGTCGGCGACGAGATGTGGTTCGGCAAGGAGCGGCTAGGCCAGCTCGAAGCTTACCTAAGGGGCGGAAAGCCCTGATACAACCTGCTTAAAGGTCGAATGCGTAGTAGGCGAGTATCGTCAGCTGCGGTGCCAGAAGCGCCAGCTCGATAAGCCCGTAACCGCTGCAGTCGCGGCGCAGGTTGCGGATGAAATGAAACAGCATATTCCCCTCCTCATCCGGCTCGCGCCGATCCCGGCGCATGGTCGTTTGTCCCTTGCGAATCTGCCGTATCCCGATGGCGGATTCACGAGTCCCTTTCACGGTTATAAGCAATCGGGCCTAACCGCGTGCTGCCGAACAGGGTGAATCGGTATTAAGCAATTGGGCGGTGCCGGGGAAGCAATCGCAAACTATTGAAAACAATTGCTTGCGCTCTTGAGATTGCGTCCACGATCAATACTATCGGGACTTCGGATTTGTAGGGGTTGTCGTGCGTTTTATCCATTTTGTAGCCTGCGCCCTGGCGTTTCATACGCCGCTATACGCGCAGGAGGGCCAGAAAGAGCGTCCGGCCGAAATCCCTGTCGAGGCCTTCGCTGGCGGCAACCAGCTCAATTCGGCCAAGTTATCGCAGAACGGCACCCGCTTCGCATTCGTTGTGGTCGAGGGCGGCAAGAGAGTGCTGGCGGTCCACGATTCTGACACGCTCGAACCGCTGCTCGCGATCGACCTCGGCCCGCGCGACGGCTTCAACTGGTTCGACTGGGCAGGTGACGACCGTATCCTGATTTCCAACCGGATGAAGTTGTCGAGCTTTCGCTATGGGGAATCGCGGCTGCATGCATTCGACATTCCTACCCGCCAGCTGCATTTCATCGGGTTCGAAGATCAGGGCTGGGAGGGTGACGATGTGCTTCACACCGACCCGGACGGCGAATACGTGATCCTCTCGCTGAGCGAGAGGGGCGGCATCCCGCCGGCGGTCTGGCGCTTCCCGCTCGATGGCAGCGGCGCGTCGGCTGCCGTCCTCGTTCAGAAGCCCGAGAAGGATGTGTACGAGTGGTTCGCCGACGATAAGGGCGTGGTCCGCCTTGGCATGAGCTGGACGTCGAAAGCTGACATCAAGATCTACTACCGGTCCGGACCGGACGATAAATTCAAACGCGTGACGAAGGTGAAGGGCGGCGATGACGAGGCGCTTGATGCCTGGGACGTCATGGGCATCTACGCGGGGCGCGATACAGGCTATGCGATGGTCGATGCACCCGATGGCCGGAAGGTCCTGCGCGAAATCGACTATTCGAGCGGAAAGCTCGGCGCGACCATCTATGAAAACCCGCGCTGGGGGATCGACCGGGCAATGTTTCGCAAGGGGGAAGGACCGATTGGCGTCTTGTACACCGATGACGAGCCAAGGACCGTTTGGCTCGACAAAGGCATGGCGAATGTGCAGTCGCAACTCGATGCGGCCCTGCCGGGAAGCAGGGTGCGCGTCATCGACCGGGCGGGAACGAAGCGCATGCTCGTGCGCCAGGCGGGCGATGCGGACCCGGGCGCGCTCTATGTCTTCACGCCCTCGCGCATGAGCCTCGAGCTGTTTGCCAATCTCCGCCCCGATGTGGATGAGAGGCTGCTCTCGAAAACCGAGGCTCACGACATCGTGGCGCGCGACGGGACGCAGATGAGGGCATTCCTGACCCTCCCGCGCGGACGTGGGCGTGAACAGCTGCCAATGATCATCATGCCGCATGGCGGGCCTTACGGCGTGCGCGACACCATGGTCTACGACGACTGGACGCAGCTGCTCGCCAATCGCGGCTATGCCGTCCTGCGACCGAACTACCGCGGCTCGGGTGGGTACGGAGAGGCGTTCGAGCGGCTGGGTGACGGGCAGATCGGTCGCGCAATGCAGGACGATATCGATGACACGTACGACTGGGCGGTCGCGAAGGGTTTCGCAGACCCGGAGCGTGTTTGCCTGTTTGGCGCAAGCTATGGAGGATATGCGGCGATGTGGGGCACCTTGCGCAATCCCGAACGCTATCGCTGCGGCGCCAGTTTCGCAGGCGTGGTCGATTGGGAAGACCTGCTTGCCTATGACAGCCAGTACCTTGCCCGCGGGCGCGTGCGGAAGCGGTGGTACAAGGATGTCTGGACGCCGCGGATAACCGGTGACGACAAGTTCGACCTCGCCAGCATCTCGGTCGCCGACCAGATCGACCGGCTGGAGCGTCCGCTGTTCGTCGCACACGGCACACGCGACTTGCGGGTTCCCTTCGACCAGTACGAGCAGCTGGAAGAGGCAGCCGATGCGGCGGGTAAGGACATTGAGATGCTCGAACTGGTCGACAACCACTACCTGTCCGACAGCAGCGAAGAAGTGCGCCTGCTCGATGGGCTGTTGGCGTTCCTAAGAGAGCACAATCCGACCGACTGAACGTTTCGTCGCATTGCGGTGAATTCTTGGGGGCGAGTCGGATCAGGCCCTTGCTCCTCAGAGACAAGTGCCTAGGTTGGAGGGGTCATGAAGGAACTCTTCCAGCACTCAGCCATGACCGATGGCATTACCGTCCGCGTGTCGGTGAATTTCCTGCCCGAGCAATCCCAGCCCGAGGCGGGCAAGTGGTTCTGGGTCTATCACATCCGCATCGAGAACGCCTCGCACGAGCGCGTGCAGCTGATGACCCGCCATTGGCGGATTACCGATGGTGCGGGCATGGTGGCCCATGTCGATGGCGACGGTGTGGTTGGGGAACAGCCAATTCTTGCGCCGGGCGAGAGCCACGATTACGTGTCGGGTTGTCCGCTCGACACACCGCACGGCTCGATGGAAGGGTTCTACACCTTCCACCGCGAAGACGGCACGCCCTTCGAAGTGCGCATTCCCTTCTTCCCTCTCGCTGCGCCAGCTACGGCAGAATAAGACCCTCGCGGTGAATAACCTGCTCGACCGCGTTGTCGGCTATCGTGTCAACCGTCGGACCTATTGGGCAAACCTGCTCGTTATCGTGCTCATCATCGCGGTGCTTGTGTCCTTCGGCATCGTTGGAGAGCGTGGCGGCACGGGCGCGCTCGAGGTGATCCTGGCCATTCTTGCCGGCAGTCGCCTCCATGACATCGGCGTATCGGCCAAATATGCGCTTGCCGGGGTCGTCGTGCACTTCCTTCTCGGGATATTGATCCTGGTGCGGCTCGGGATGGAGCAGGGGCTCGTGCCTCTCGGGCTGCTGAACCTTAGTTTCCTGGTACTGCTTGTCTGGCTCGGCCTCGTGCCGGGAGAGAAAGACGCCAATGAA
>SHLU01000166.1 GCA_004282995.1 Sphingomonadaceae bacterium | reverse complement strand
GCAAATATGGCGGGCAGGATGCCTTCCTGACCGGCAGCGTCAGCCGCAAGATGCACTTGCATGCCCGGCGGTTGATCATCGCCCAGCCCGGTGGCGGCAAGCTTGATGTTACCGCCGAGCTGCCCGAACATTTTGCCGCCTCGATGGAGCAGCTTGGCTTCGACATGTCGCTCAGCGATGCCAAGCCGCTGCGCGAGGATATCAACGAGCGCACTCCCACTGAGAAGAAACAGGCGGCGCGCCGTCATGCCAAGGAATATCGCAAGTCGCGTCGCGGCGAGCGGAAGACACGCGGCGGCGAGCCGCAGCGCAAGCTGGGCAAGAAATCGGGCGGTGCCTCGGTCAAGCCCGGCAAGGGCAAAGGAAAAGGCAAGCCTGCTGGCAAACCCAAGGGCAGGAATTGATGGCCGAAAGGCTGGCGGTGTTCGACTGTGACGGGACGCTGGTGGACGGCCAGGCACCCGTCTGCAACGCGATGGAAGCGGCCTTCGCCTCGGTCGACCTGGCAGCGCCAGATCGCCAGGCCATCCGCCACATCGTCGGCCTCAGCCTTCCGGCCGCCATCCGCCAACTCGCCCCTGCCGCCAGTGACAGCCAGGTCGCCCACGCCGTCGATTCCTACAAGCAGAGTTTTTTCGCAGCGCGCGAGCGCGGTGAGGTGCACGAGCCGCTTTTCGACGGCATCCTGCCCCTGCTCGATCGGCTGGTCGAAAACGGCTGGTCACTGGCGGTCGCCACGGGCAAGTCCAATCGTGGACTCAACCACGTACTGACCAATCATGGCCTGCTCGACCGCTTCGTCAGCCTGCAGGGGGCCGACCATCACCCTTCCAAGCCGAATCCGGCGATGCTGCATCTGGCGATGGAAGAAGCCTTCGCCGAGCCGGAGACGACAGTGATGATTGGCGACACCACTTACGATATCGAAATGGGACTGGCTGCCGGCACCCGCGCAATCGGAGTGTCCTGGGGGTATCACGCGCCAGCCAATCTACTCGCGATCGGCGCGGAGGCGGTAGCCGATTCGCCGGCGCATCTGGGAGACTTGCTCGATGGATGAGCGCGAAGCCCTTGCCCGCCAACGCTTTTTCATGCTGCAGGCATTGCGGCTGGGCGGCGCAATCATGGCCATGATCGGGGCGATCATCATTTCAGGCCAGTTCGTCGATATGCCCGCGCTCGGCTATGTGCTGCTTGTGCTCGGCGCAGTCGAATTTTTCGTGCTGCCGAACATGGTGGCTCGCAAATGGCGCTCGCCCGACAAATGAAACGGTTCTGGAATACGGTATCGGTCGAGCCGGTGGATGGCGGTTGGCAGGTCATGCTGGATGGCCGCGGCGTTAGGACGCAAGGCCAGCGCGCGCAGATCGTTTCACAACGGAAACTGGCCGATCTGCTGGCGGCGGAATGGGAAGACCAGGGCGAGGAGATCGACCCCGCTACCTTCGTACACCGTGATATGGCCGATTACGCCATCGACATGATTGCTACCGGCGAAGAAGACATCGTCGCCAAATTGCTCGTGTTCCTCGAAACCGACACGCTTTGCTATCGCGCCGACCCCGATGAGCCGCTCTACCGGCGACAGCTGGAAGTATGGGAACCGATCGTCACCCGGTTCGAAGCACGCGAGAACCTGTCGATCGAGCGGGCCAGCGGCATCGTCCACCGCGCCCAGCCCGAACCGACTCTGGCCACCATGCGCACCCGTGTCGCAGCGATCGAGCCGATGGCGCAGGCCGCATTGTTCGCTCTCACCTCGCTCTCGGCATCGCTCATCATCGGGCTTGAAGCACTGGAGGGTGATGAAGCGGATGACACACTGTGGGATGCCGCCAATCTCGAGGAGGATTGGCAGGTAGAGCTTTGGGGCGAGGATGCCGAGGCTGCCGCGCGCCGTGCGAAACGGCGTGCAGAATTCAGACGCGCCCTCGTGTTTGCCAAGGCTGCGCGCGGCTGATCCTGCTGCGAAATTGCGGATTGGCGCCTATTGCGCGATCCACTCTGCCACCTGCCCCGCCACATCGTTGGCGGCTCGGTTGAGAGCATCGCCGACCGGACCCGCCTCGGCGGCAATGCCGGGGACTGTGCTGCGGAACCGGCGGCTGACGATGCGGTTGCCTTCGGCATCGCGCAAGGCGTCGAACACAACCACGACCGAGCTGCTGCGCGCGTCGTAGCCGAATTCGACCAGGCTGCCGCGCAGCTGGTCCTCGGTCGCGATGGTGGCATCGAACCCGTCGATTACCACTCGTCCGGTCCGTGCGCGGACCGTTTCCGAAAGTAACCGGCGGAACAGCCTAGTCGGCTTTTCGACCCACACCGCATCCTTGAGATAGGCGATATTGGCATCGTCGATCTGCACCGGAACGCGGGTGATCGCCAACCGCTGCGGAGCGCTCGGCTCAAGCACAGTCAGTGCAGTCCGCTCGGTGCCAGTCGTGGCATCACCTTCGGCCGGTGCGGCCGTCGCGGTGAGCGTCAGCAGCGTCGGGGGCGGTTCGTTGCCGAGGCTGACGCAGCCCGCCAGGGTCGCCAGCGCGGCGACTGGCAGCAAGGTCTTCAACAGGCGCGGGGCCACGGCGTGGATCATTCTTTATACTCCGGCACCTTGGGCGATCCGATCAGTCCAGCCGCCCCTTCGTTCTCCAGCCGCTCGGTCACGGCGCGCAAGGCGCGGCTGGTTTCGCGCAAATCCTGTAGGGTAGCATTGGCTGCCGGCAGGGTCTGCTGATTGATCTGCCGCGCTGCAGGCTGGGCCTCGTCGAGCGTGGCCGAAAGGGAATTCAGCGCTGTGCCCGCCGATGCAAGCGTCTTGCGCAGCTCTGTTGCCAGCGCTTCGCCCTCCTGATTGATGACCTGGTCGGTCGAACGGGTGACCTGTTCGAATGCGTCGAGTGCTTGCGATGCCTCGCGGAGGGTCAATTGCAATTCGCCCATCGCGTTCTCGATCATCGGCGTAGCGCGGGCCAGATCCTGCGTCATGGCATTGGTGTTGCGCAGGATGCCTGCAAGTGAAGCCTGATTATCGTCCGAAAGAACTTCGGTCAGCCGCTCTGTAAGGGTTGCCAGCCGCTCGAGCAGAAGTGGCGCATTGGCGAGGATTTCGCCGAACCCGCCAGCCTTTGGCGGGATCACGGGCACGCCTTCGACACAGGTTGTGGTCTCGCACGTAATCGGCGGCCGCCCTTTGCGCGCACCGTCGAGCAGGATGGTCGATACGCCGGTGAAGGAGCTTTGCACCGTAGCTGTCGTTCCCACCAGAACCGGTACGTCCTCGGCCACCCGGATGCGCACGCGCACGAATTCAGGATCAGTCTTCCACAAAACTATGTCGTTGACCTGCCCCACGGGAACGCCGGCGAACGAGACCTGGCTTCCCTTCGCCAGTCCTTCGACGGACTGCTTGAAAAAGATGTCGTACTCCTTCTGCGATCCCTCGCCGAACCGGGCCAGCCATATGATGAAGACCGCAAGGGCCGCCAACAGCGCCAGCGTCACCGCGCCGACCCAGAGATGATTTGCCCGTGTTTCCATGCGCTTCCTCTATGCGCCCGCAGACGCGTTCTTGTCCATGCTCTTGGCACGCTGCTGGCTGTCCTGCGCGGCGCGCCCGCGCGGCCCATTGAAATATTCCTGGATCCAGGGGTGATCGGTTTCAAGCAGCTCGGGAATCGTGCCAACGCCGATCACCTGCTTGTCGGCCAGCACCGCGACCCGGTCGCAGATTTCATAAAGCGTATCGAGGTCGTGGGTGATCAGGAAAACAGTCAGCCCCAGCGTCTCCTTCAATTCGCGCGTCAGTCGGTCGAAGGCGGCGGCCCCGATCGGATCGAGGCCCGCCGTCGGCTCGTCAAGGAACAGCAATTCCGGATCGAGCGCCAGCGCACGGGCAAGGCCGGCGCGCTTTTTCATCCCGCCCGAAAGCTCGCTGGGATATTTGTTGACCGCTTCTTCGGGCAGACCGCTCATCAAGATCTTGAAGCGGGCGATCTCGTTCATCACCTCGGGCTCGATGTCGGGGAAGAACTGCTTGAGCGGAACCTGCACGTTTTCGCCCACCGTCAGGGTGGAAAACAGCGCGCCGCCCTGGAAGAGGACACCCCAGCGGCTGCGCACACCGAGAAATTCATCGGGTTCGGCATCGGTCATCGACTTGCCGAATACGTGGATGTCGCCCTTGGCGGGGATCTGCAAGCCGATGATGGAGCGCATCAGCACCGATTTACCTGTGCCCGAGCCTCCAACCACGCCGAGGATTTCGCCGCGATTGACGGTCAGGTCGAGCCCTTCGTGAACGGCGAAATCGCCGAACCTGTTGGTGAGATTTTCGACCACGATCGGGTGTTCGCCGCGATAGCGCTTGTAGGAGGCGGCGGCCTCTTCGGGGGACAGTTCTTCGCTCATCCCCAGCCCAGTTCGGTGAAGAAAACTGCGAAGAAGGCATCGAGGACGATTACCGTGAAGATGCCGGTGACCACCGCCATTGTCGTGCGCAGGCCGACCTCCTCGGAATTCCCTTTCACCTGCATCCCGTGATAGCAGCCGGCAATCGCGACAATCAGGCCGAAGACTGGTGCCTTGATCAGTCCGACCCACAGATCGTGCACCGGGACAACATCCTGTATACGTTCGAGAAAATTGGTGAATGGAATGCCCAGCATCAGGTCACCAACGACGGCGCCGCCGATGATGCCAACGACCGAGCTGTAGAAGCCGAGCAGCACCATCATGAAGGTGCAAGCCAGCACACGCGGGATCACCAGCGCCTCTATCGGCGAGATGCCGATGGTGCGCATGGCGTCGATTTCCTCGGTCAGTTTCATGGTGCCGAGTTGCGCAGCAAACGCGCTGCCCGAACGGCCAGCGACCATGATGGCGGTCATCAGCACGCCCAATTCGCGCAAGGTGATACGCCCGACCAGGTTGACCGTCAGTGTTTCGGCCCCGAACTGCGCCAGCTGGACCGCGCCCTGCTGGGCGATCACGATGCCGATGAGAAAGCTCATCAGGCCAACGATCGGCAAGGCCGACACACCGACCAGTTCCATC
>SHLU01000165.1 GCA_004282995.1 Sphingomonadaceae bacterium | reverse complement strand
ACCAATAGGGGCCATAGGGGCTGTCCGGACACCAGCTGACGGGCATTTCGCGCCGCAGCTGCGCGAAGGGTTCGTACCACCGATCTTCGACGTACAGCGCCTCGCGGCTGACATCGACCGGCGCGACCGCACGATTATCCAGGGCAGCGCTGGCCATGACAATCTCCTCTCCGGCAGGAAAGGTTGCATAGAGAGACGCGACTGTCACGCCGCAATATCGGATATTTGCTCGCCGCAGAGGTTGTCGACGGGTCTGGACCGGGCGCGCCGTTCCCCCTATGCTCGCATCATCCCCGGGGAGCCGCTTGGCTGAGAGGTGGGTTTAGCACCCCACGACCCGTTGAACCTGAACCGGTTAGCACCGGCGGAGGGAAGGGGCGGCCGCCGTGCGATTTCCGCCAGTTCCCTCACCTGTGCGACCATGCGCTCGAGAGGAGGCCGGAAATGGCCAATTTTTCAGACACACCGGCCTGGATCGCCCTGTTCGTGGGCCTTTACTCTCTTGCTGCGGGCTTTGGCGAGCTTCGCAATCCCGGCCTGTGGGCAAAGATGACTGACGATATCGAACGCAGTCCCGCGCTCCTGTTCCTGACCGGTATGTACTGTCTCGCAATTGGCGCTGCCATCTATCTCGTCACCCCGTGGCGGGAGGGCGACTGGCTCAGCATCGCCATATCGGTGATGGGCGGCTTCATGGTGGCGGAGGGGCTCGTATTCCTTGCCGCCGGCAAGCAGTTTATCGGATTCTGGAAAGGCCTGCTCTCATCCAGGATGAACCTGTGGGCCGGCATGTCGGTCCTGCTCGGGGCCGCCATCCTCTTCGTCGCGCTTTCGCGGCTCAACACCATCTAAACTTTCCCATCCTTCAAGGACAATTCTCCCCATGGCTGACATCGATTCCAAGCTCGAAATCCCCAACTCGGGCGAAAACCCAAATTCGCGCGAAAACATCGCCGTCACTACCGGCCCCATCCGCGGATCCAGAAAAATCCATGTCGGTGCCCGCACCGGCAGCGGCGTGCGCGTGGCAATGCGAGAAATCCAGCTTGAAGGCGGCGAAGAGCCGGTGCGTGTCTATGACACGTCCGGTCCCTATACTGACCCCGATGCAACCATCGATATCCAGGCTGGCCTGCCGCAATTGCGGCGCGAATGGATCATGGCTCGCGGTGATGTCGAGGAATATGACGGCCGCGAGATCAAGCCCGAAGACAACGGCCAACTCGGCCCTGATCGTTCGGGCGGCGTCCCGGCCTTTCCCAATGTGGTGAAACGCCCGCTGCGGGCAAAATCCGGCCACAACGTCAGCCAGATGCACTATGCCCGCCGCGGCATCATCACGCCGGAAATGGAATATGTCGCCGAGCGTGAGAATGTCGGCCGGGCTGCATTGGCCAGCAAGCCCGAAGGGCAGCACTGGGGCGCCGAGATCCCGCTCGAGATCACGCCCGAATTCGTCCGCGACGAGGTCGCGCGGGGGCGGGCAATCATCCCCAGCAACATCAACCACCCCGAAAGCGAACCGATGGCGATCGGGCGCAACTTCCTGGTCAAGATCAACGCCAATATCGGCAACAGCGCGGTCGCGTCCGATGTTGCCGCAGAAGTCGACAAGATGGTCTGGTCGATCCGCTGGGGCGCCGACACCGTCATGGACCTCAGCACGGGGCGCAACATCCACGACACACGCGAGTGGATCATCCGCAACAGCCCCGTGCCGATCGGCACCGTGCCGATCTACCAGGCACTGGAAAAGGTCGGCGGCGTGGCCGAGGACCTGACCTGGGAAGTGTTCCGCGACACGCTGATCGAGCAGGCCGAGCAGGGAGTGGACTATTTCACCATCCACGCCGGCGTGCGCCTGCCCTACGTGCCGATGGCGGCCAAGCGCGTCACCGGCATCGTCAGCCGGGGCGGTTCGATCATGGCGAAATGGTGCCTCGCGCATCACAAGGAGAGCTTCCTGTACGAGAAGTTCGACGAGATAACCGAGATCATGAAGGCCTATGACGTCGCTTATTCGCTGGGTGACGGCCTGCGCCCCGGCAGCATCGCCGATGCCAATGACGAAGCGCAATTTGCCGAACTCTACACGCTGGGCGAACTGACCCACCGCGCCTGGAAGTCCGACGTGCAGGTAATGATCGAAGGCCCCGGCCACGTGCCGATGCACAAGATCAAGGAGAACATGGACAAGCAGCTCGAGGTCTGCGGCGAAGCGCCGTTCTACACGCTCGGGCCGCTCGTCACCGATATCGCGCCCGGTTATGACCACATCACCAGCGGCATCGGCGCCGCCCAGATCGGATGGTACGGAACCGCCATGCTTTGCTACGTCACGCCCAAGGAACACCTTGGCCTGCCCGACCGCGACGATGTGAAGGTCGGCGTGATCACCTACAAGCTGGCCGCCCACGCGGCGGATCTGGCCAAGGGCCATCCGGCGGCGCAGGTGCGCGACGATGCATTGTCAAAGGCGCGCTTCGAATTCCGCTGGCGCGACCAGTTCAACCTCAGCCTCGACCCCGAAACGGCCGAGCAATATCATGACCAGACGCTGCCCGCAGAAGGCGCCAAGACCGCGCATTTCTGCTCCATGTGCGGGCCGAAGTTCTGCAGCATGAAGATTAGCCAGGAAGTGCGTGACTTTGCCAGCAAGCAGAACCAGAGCGCCGAAGGCTTCATCGCTGCCGAGAAGCTTGGCGCCGATACCGCCGAAGCCAGCCGCAAGGCCGCCGAGGAAGGGATGCGCGAGATGAGCAGGGTTTATAAGGAAAAGGGCGACAAGCTCTATCTCCCCGAAGAAGAGGCTCAAGGGTGAGCGACGAAACGGGCAAGGAGCAGCACGGAAGCTGCCTGTGCGGGGCGGTGCGCTACACGGTCACCGCCGCGCCGGTTACGGCGATGGCGTGTCATTGCAGCCATTGCCAGAAACAGACCGGCAGCGCTTTCTCGACCATTGCCGGCGTGCCGGAGGCGGCATTCTCGCTCGAAGGCGAGGCCGCGACCTATGTCGATCACGGCGACAGCGGCAACACGGTGGAGCGCAGCTTCTGCCCGCAATGCGGTTCGCCGCTATTCACCCGCGCCGAGGCCGCTCCCGGCATGGTCTGGATCAAGACCGGCACGCTCGACAATCCCGATGCCTTCGCACCCTCCATGCATATCTGGTGCAAGAGCAAGCAGCACTGGCTCGAACCGGGCGCGCTGCCGGCCTTCGATGTGATGCCGGGCTAGGCCTGAAGAAGCACCGCTGCGGAAGTTGCCGGAGGTTTGCAGGGTCAAAGGCGACCGGCTGTATTTGCCAGCGGGCGAGGTGGAGGCTAACTCCGCCGAATGACGGTAGCAGAGCGCAAGACAAGTGAGGGACCGGCGGTGCTCGACGACAAGCGCGAGCGCCGCCACCTGCCGCGGATCGGCCTTGCGCTGACCGCGCTCTATGTCGCGGGGCTGGTCATCTACCTGCTGGTCCAGGGGCAGAACCCCGCTGACTTGAAGCTCAACGAGCTGGGCGATTTCCTCGGCGGCGTATCAAGTCCGCTGGCCTTTCTGTGGCTGGTCCTCGGCTTCTTCCAGCAGAGCCGCGAGATCCGGCTCAGCGGCAAGGCGCTGCACCTCCAGGCGCAGGAAATGCGCCGCAGCGTGGACGAACACCGGCGGCTGGCGGAGAGCAAGAAGGATAGGCGCGATGCGTGATGTGTAATGCGGAAAAACTTCCGCTGATGCGACCAGCTCATTCAAGGTGTGTCTCGTCCAGGCCTCGGGCCTAGCTCAACAGCTGCGCGTGCCGCCCGTCGGTCGATCGTTATACGGTCCTTGGCCTACATCGCCTTTCGTCCGTCTCGTCAGGCTCCGCCCGGATCCCCAGCTTGGGTGAGACGGGAAAGACGAGACCACAATTTGAAAGGATTGCCATGTTCCGCTCACTTACTACCTCGCTAATCGCGGGGGCCGCGCTCGCCCTGCCGGTCACGCTGCAGGCGCATGACCACAAGGACAAGAGTCATGCCTCCGAAATGAAAGCGCAGCCAAATATCGTCGCCATTGCCGCCAGCAATGACAATTTCTCGACCCTGGTCGCTGCGGTGAAGGCTGCCAAGCTGGTAGACACGCTGGCCAGCCCGGGACCCTTCACTGTCTTCGCGCCCACCAATGCCGCCTTCGACGCCCTGCCCGCCGGCACAGTCGATCAGCTGGTTACGCAGGACACCGACACGCTTGGCAGCATCCTCACCTATCACGTGGTCGCAGGTGAGGTGATGAGCGGTGCGCTGATCGAAGCGATCCAGGGCGCCGGTTATGGCGGTTCCGCAATCGAGACAGTTAAAGGCGCCACGCTCACCGCCACGCTCGAAGGCGGCAATGTCGTGCTGACCGATGCCACTGGCGCCAAGTCGACCGTGGTCGCCACCGACGTCGACGCCTCGAACGGCGTTGTCCATGTGATCGACACGGTGCTGATGCCCGGCTGAAGCCCTCCGGTAAATCGGTGACAAGGGAAGGCGGGTTCGACGGAACTCGCCTTTTTCTTATGCGATCAATCTTATGTCGGTGCGGATTTTCACTGCGTTCGCTTACCCCACCAACCCCATCGCCGCCGCCAAACTCAACCCGCCCATCACGATAAACGCCCCCGAAAACACCAGCCGCTGCCCAAGATTTAGGTCGAGCAGGTGGTCGGGGTTGGAAGACTTGTAGAACAACTCAACTGGCTCGACGATGTCCCACGGTTTGCTGCGGCCCACGCCGCCTTTTGCGCGGTGGAGCGGGCCGCCGATGTCGAACTCGATCTCGGGGAAATGGACTGCACGGCGGGCGTCGCCGGGGCTGCCGTGGGCCCATTCGCTGATATTGCCGACCACGCGGCCGCGCGCCCGTGGCCATGTCCTAGCGATCCAGGCGAAGTGAACCAGTGTGCCCCAGCCGATCACGCTCAGCACCACTCCGGCAATCCATGCGACATTTGTTTCCATCGCCGCAATGGATAGCACGGGCCAGCGGCGCCGCACCAGTTCGCGCTTTCCTACGCACAGAGCGGCGCGCTAGCACTCATGCCA